>JAEWFK010000129.1 GCA_023388835.1 Pseudomonadota bacterium
ACGTATAGGTCGTTGAGTTGCCCTAACGTCTTCTGGGCGGATACCAGCGCATTTCGCAAGGGCGTCAGCCGCGTCGTGTCGAGCACGCCATGGGAGAATTCCATTCCATAGCGCAGCCGTTTGACCCGCTTGCGCATCCGATGCCGTTCGTCCCAGCTTGATTCCAGGAACGAAGGCGTATTGCGTCGTATCGCTTCGAGCCAAGAGTTGAGTCGTTTGCTCAGTAGAGGCCCGGCCGGCTTTCCAGTGCCTGCGCTTTGGAGCGCATCGCCATATAGCACCAGGTGCTCCAACAGATTGAGCAGCGCGAGCTGGTATTCCGGCGAGGCGGCCAGGCCTACGCGCACGGCAGGCGTTTCTGGGATGCTCGGCTCGTCCTGCGTGGTGTCGGGCGGCATACCTGCATGCATCAGACGGGGAAGCAGCTCCGTCTGTATGACATCATGGTCGCGCGCCTGGCCTAACTGCCGGAAATATTCCTTCAGTGCATCGACCACCGGCGCTGGCGGGTTTGCCGTGGCGCCGAAGAGCTTCCAGCAGGTTCGCAGGCGGCGGATGCCGACACGGATCTGGTGCACGATCTCGATGCGCTGTTCCGATCCCACCTTCATGCCGTCGACGCCGGCCAGGAAACTGCTATTGCGGATGATCTGGCTCATGCATTCATTCGCGCATTCCAGGTAAGCGCTGCGTATCCCGATGTCCGCGCCAAGCATGGGCGGATCGGAACGCACGGCTGCCGCAAGGCGCTGTACCTGTTGACTGTTCGGGCGATGGGTTCTTAATTTCCCCGCGCCTGCGGCGTCGGGCCCGCTGGCGTGGCGGACATCCAGTGTGTCGTCGCTGAGTGCGGCCAGCGCGTCGCCCCGGGCCGCCTTGCTACGAAACTCCAGCACGAGCGGGTATGCCTCGAGCCACTCGCGAGACAGGGAAAAAAGATCGGCCGTCTGGCCGGAGATTCCTTCCAGCTCGAGTTCATGAATGGGGAGCTCCAGGCTTCCCGCCATGATGACGCCTTCATCGTAGGCCAGTTCAGCGCTCCCCGAGCCGGTGGCCACCACCTTTCTGATCCGGGTCACACGTGTGGCGTAGCGGCAGCGCAGGCGGTCGGCGACGCGCGTGATGAGCGCGCCCACATGCGTGTCGGCGTAGACGGACAAGTCCAGCGTTGGGCCAGGCCGCGGATGATTCCACTCGATGCGCGAAAGCTCGTCGGGGCCGGGCGTCTTCATGGTCTGGACCCAGTCGTCGCCTTCCAGGCGCAGGCGCAGGGCGATGCGTGCGCGGGCCAGCGCCTGATCCTGGGTGTCGTAGTAGCGTGCGTTCAGCGCGATGGGTTCCGCGCCGAGCTTGTGCAGACGCGCTTTGACGCCGGCGCGTTGCCGCGCCGGCACATGGAATTTCAGCTCGCGTTCCAGCATGGTCGTCTCGGTCTTGATAGAGATCGTCGCAGTATAGGACGATGCCGCAAGATCAAAGCAGCGATCTGCGGCTGCGCGTGATGATGATCTCGGCGAGAACGACGACGGCGAAAATGAGCACCAGCACGAGGGCGACCTTGTCCCACTGGAAGAGGTCCATGGCGCTGTTCAGGGCCATGCCGATACCGCCCGCGCCCACCAAACCGAGTACCGCGGATTCCCGTACATTGATGTCCCAACGCAACAGCACAATGGACCAGAAAGCGGGGCGAATCTGCGGCCAGTAGCCGTACTGGATGATGGCGCCCAGCCCGGCGCCCGTGGCGGTGAGCGCCTCGACCGGTCCTTTGTGCGCTTCTTCGATGGCTTCACCGAGCAGCTTGCCGACGAAGCCGATGGAGCGGAAGGCGATGGCCATGGTGCCGGCTACCGCGCCCGGGCCGAAGATGGCAATGAACAGCAGCGCCCAGACCAGTGAGTTGATGGACCGGCTGGACACCAGAATGAAGCGGGCCAGCAGGTTCAGCCATCGGTTGGGCGTGAGGTTGTTCGCTGCCAGCAGCCCGACGGGGACAGCCAGCACAATGGCCAGCAGCGTGCCCAGCGTGGCCATGTGCAGCGTCTCGATGAGCGCCGCGCTGATGTCGCCTTGGAAACTTCCCCAGGCGATCGGCCACATGCGGTGGAGCAGGTCGGCCATCTGTTCAGGAGCGTCGTAAAGGAACTCCGGGATCACGTCGACGGTGCGGGCCGACTGCACAATCGCGATGATGAAGAGCAGGTAGAGCGCGAAGCGCAGCAGGCGCTGGCCGACGGTGTAGCGCTGCCACTCGTGGGGATAGGAAGGAAGCGTCTGCGTGTTCATGCGTCATCTCCGGCAGGCGCGCGGAAGTCCGACTCGTGGCGGCGTCGCAGCAGCTCGCCCAGCGACACATTGTCGAGAAGGATGGCCCGCACGATGCGCGCCAGCACTTCGCCCAGCATGATGATGGCGATGATAGTGAGCAAAATGGTGCAGACGAAATCGTAGTCAAAGCGCTGGAACGCGGAGAACAGTGTCCCGCCGATACCGCCGGCGCCCACGATGCCCACCATGGTGGAATTGCGCAGGTTCGAATCCAGCTGATAGGTGGAAAAGCCGACGAAGCGGGCAAAGACCTGGGGCATGACGGCGAAAATGATGATATTGGCGAAAGACGCTCCGCTTGCGCGCACGGCTTCCACCTGCTTCAGCGAGATCTCCTCGATGGCCTCGGTGAAGAGTTTGCCGATGAACCCGATGGATGCAACGGTGAGCGCCAGTACCCCGGCCAGTGCGCCGAAGCCCACGGCCTTGACGAAGATGATCGCCACGATGACCGGGTGGAGTGCGCGGCATAGGGCAATGATGGCGCGTGACGGCCACGTAGCCCAGCCCGGCATCAGGTTGCGCGCGCCCAGCAGGCTGATGGGCAGCGACAGCAGGATGCCCAGCGTGGAGGCCAGGACTGCGATCTCCAGGCTTTCAGCGATGCCCGTCCAGAGGACATCCAGCCGCTCGAACGACGGGGGAAAAAGCCGGCTCAGGAAACGGGCGCCCAGGTCGATGCCGGACTCGAAACGATTCCAGGAAAATCCCAGTTGGGTGGAGGCATATACGGCGTAGACAAGCACCGCCAGCATGCCCAAGCGTGCCTGCCAGGAGAGAGCGAATGGCCGCCGCTGCGGTTCGCCGGAGGACTTCAGCTCAGCCAAGATTCGCCCCCGTAGATCTGCTTCAGGACATCGGGGGTCAGGCCGTCCGCCTTGCCGTCGTACACGATATGGCCGCCCGACATGCCGACGATGCGTGTGGCATAGCGCTTGGCAAGATCGACATCATGGATGTTCACGATAACCGGGATGCGTTGAGCGTTGCCCTGCTCTAGAAGGAGCTCCATGATCTCGACCGAGGTTTTGGGATCGAGCGAAGAAGTGGGCTCGTCGGCCAGCAATAATTGCGGACGCTGCATCAGAGCGCGGGCGATGCCCACTCGCTGGCGCTGTCCCCCCGACAGGGCATCGGCCCGCTGGTTGGCGAAACCCTGCAGCCCCACGGTATCCAGCAGCTGATGGGCATACTGGATGTCCGAAGGTTCGAAGCGTCTGCGCCAGGCATTGAAAGCAGAGGTATAGCCCAGCCGTCCCGTGAGGAGGTTTTCCATCACGGTGAGCCGTTCGACCAGGTTGTACTCCTGGAAGACCATGCCGATGCGGCGGCGGGCCCTGCGCAGGGCTTGGCCGCGCACCGCGGCCATGTCCACGGTATTGTTTTCGTCCTTGACGAGAATACGTCCGCGGGTCGGTTCAATGAGCCGGTTCGCGCAGCGCAGCAGCGTGCTTTTCCCGGTGCCGGAAGGACCGATGACTGCGGTCAGGCCGTCGCCCGTGATGTCAAGGTTGATGTCCTTGAGCACAGGCCGGCCGGCCTTGTATTCCTTGACGAGCCCAATGATGTGGAGGGATGCACCCATGCTGATTTACTTTCCTTTCTTTTGTGCCGCATCGTAGGCGGAACGGGTAAAGCTTTCGCCGCCGGCCTCGGCGACGTCACGCACGATTTCCCATTCCTTCTTGTAGGTGATGGGATAGAAACGATCGGCGCCGTCGAAGGCTTCCTGCATTTCAGGCGTGTAGCGGTAATCGTAGAAGCACTTGAGCATCTGATCGCGGAACTTCGGCTCCAGGTCGTGCGAGTAGGCGAACGAAGAGGTCGGGAACTTCTCGCTCTGATACAGGATGCGGAAGTCGTCGGCATTCACTTGGCCGCGTTCGGCCATGCGATGGAAGACGTCGGATGCGACGGCGGCCGCATCATAGTCCCCAGAGTTTACGCCCATGACGGACTGGTCGTGCTTGCCCGAATACAGGAACTCGTAGTCTTTGCCCGGTGTCAGGCCTTCCTTGGGGAACAGGGCGATCGGCGCCATATTGCCGGAGTTCGACGATGGCGAGGTATGCGCCACTTTCTTGCCCTTCAAGTCGGAGATCGATTGGAAGGGGCTGTCCTTGCGTACGATAAGGATCAGGTGGTAGCCCTGATAGCCGTTGGCGTCGCCCTTGACGGCGAAGGGAACGGCACCGGCCAGATTGACCGCAAAGTTCGTCGGGCCGGTTGAAAAGCCGCCCACGTGCAGGCGGCCCGAGCGCATGGCTTCGATCTCGGCGGCATTGCTCTGAACCTGGTAGAACACGACCTTGCGCCCGATGCATTCGGACAGGTGCTTGGTAAACGGCGAGAAAATGTCAGCGTAGACGGCCGGGTCTTCAACGGGCGTGTAGGTGAACACCAATGTTGACGGGTCGCGCAACTTGGAGGCGTCGGTCGGCGTGTCGGCCACCAAGTCCTTGTCGGCGTCGCAATACATGGTGTCCAGATCGCCGCGGTTGGGGCAATCGGCTTGTGCGTAAGCGCCGTTGGCCATGAACAGGCCTGCAAACAGGGTGGCGTACGCGAAGACGCGGTGAGTTTTCATGAGTAGTGTCTCCGGATCTGTGATTGATGGGATTCGAACGGCATCATATATGAAGAGTCATGCAAGGAATATACGGGGCTTCATGGGGCGTCGGTTGCAGGCGGGTCCATCGCTCCCCGGTACCCCAGCTGGCGCGACACCTGTTCGGCGCAGGCCAGCAGGGCTTTCGATATGCGGCCCTGCGGGTCGGCGTCGAAGAGCCCGGCGGGGCCCAAGCTCGTGAGCGCCATGACGAGCTTGCCGGAATGGTCGAACACCGGCACGGACAAAGCATCGATGCCAGGCAGGGGATTACCCAGCGCCTGGGCGATGCCCGCTGCACGAATGCGGCGTGCCAGCGTCTCGATTTCTTCCGAGGTCTTGACGGGACGGCCTATGCTGGCCAGGACATGTTCATCGCTGCGCTCGCGCTCGATGTAGTGCTGGGCCACGCCCGGTTGCAGCCAGGCAACGAAAACGCGTCCCGTCGCAGTGTGCAGCATGGACATGACCGTGCCGTTACGCATGTTGACGTGGACGGGGTAGCTGGCTTCACGGATGTGAATCATGGTCGGCCCGTGCGAACCGAGCACGGCGATGCCCAAGGTATGGCCCACTTCGTCGGCCAGGGCGTTCACATAAGGCAGGGCGACGCGCACGGGGTTGCTGCGCTGCAGACCGACCAGCCCCATTTGCAAGGCGAAGGGGCCGAGCTCGTAATGGCCCGAGACGGTATCCTGCTGTACCATCCCGACGCGTATGAAGCTCACGAGATACGGATGCGCCTTCGCGGAAGTCATGCCCGCGCGCGCTGCGAGATCACGCAGTGTCAGTGGGCGGGCGGCATCGACGAGAGCGGCCAGCAGGGGGAAGCCGGTCTCGACGGATTGAATGCTGCGCTGCCCGTCCGGGCCCGATGTTCTGGGTTTGTTGCTGAGCATGACGGGATCGTAACGTTTTTGCCGCCGCGCGGCATGCTCGTCCGCGACAATGCGGGTATTCCTCAGGGTGGGGGTTAAAATGGGCCAACTTACCGTGAAGGCGTGTGCATGAGTACTCTTCTTGAATTGGAAACCGGCGTATCGGCCGGCAGCGGGATTTCCCCCGTAAGCGAAATTGTGGCCGAGCTGCGTGCCGGCCGCATGGTCATCCTCGTCGACGAAGAAGACCGCGAAAACGAAGGCGACCTGGTCATGGCGGCGGAGTTCGTGACGCCTGAAGCCATCAACTTCATGGTCACGCATGCGCGCGGGCTCGTATGCCTCACGCTCACCGAAGACCGCTGCCGTCAGCTCGACCTGCCGCTCATGGCCAGCCGCAACGGCACGCGCTATGGCACCAACTTCACCATGTCGATCGAAGCAGCCGAAGGAGTCGAGACCGGGATTTCCGCCGCTGATCGGGCGCGCACCATACGCGTGGCCGTAGCGCGCGACGCCAAGCCTTCCGATCTCGTCCAGCCGGGCCATATCTTTCCGCTGCAGGCGGTGCGTGGCGGCGTCCTGGTACGCGCCGGGCATACGGAAGCGGGTTGCGACCTCACTGGCATGGCTGGCCTGACCCCGGCCGCAGTGATCTGCGAAGTCCTGAAGCCGGACGGCTCCATGGCGCGTTTGCCCGACCTGCTGGTGTTCGCAAAGGAACACAACCTCAAGATCGGCACCATTGCCGACCTTATCCAGTATCGCAGCGAACACGAATCCATGGTCGAGCGCCTCTCGTCGCGCAGTGTGCGCACGCCGTGGGGGCCGTTCGAAGCCGTGGCTTATCGCGACCTCGCTTCAGGCGCTGCCCACTTGGCATTGGTGCACGGCAAAATAGACCGCGAAGCGGAAACGCTTGTCCGGGTACATGAGCCCACCCACGTGCTTGACGTCCTCTTCGAGGGCGAGGGCTCGCATAGCTGGGGTATCGCCGAAGCGCTGCGAACCATCTCGGCGGCGCCCTCCGGCGTACTCATCATGATGAACTGCCAGGGGTCGGCCGACCAGGTCTTCGCTCATTTTGAATCGTGGAAGGCGTCGCCCGAGGCTGGCGAAGCTCTTCCCGATCGCGAGAGCCGCTACGGCCTGCGCACTTACGGCATCGGCGCCCAGATCATGCGTGACCTCGGCGTGGGCAAGGCCCGCTTGCTGGCGCGCCCTCGCAAGATGCCCAGCATGGCGGGCTTTGCCCTTACCATTACAGGTTACATTACCGAACCTCCCCACAACACCTGAACAGGAAGCCGGATATGAACCCCTACACACTCTCGCCCGATCTGAACGGCGAAGGCCTGCATATCGGTATCGTGCGCGCTCGCTTCAACGAGGAGATCGGCCAGTCCGAACTCGAGGCCTGCCTGGCTGAACTGGCGGAATTGGGCGTCGACGAGCGCGACGTCATGGTCGTGAGCGTGCCTGGCGCGCTGGAACTGGGCGTTGCGCTCGCACAGATGGCCGAGACTTTCGAGTTCGATGCCCTCATTGCGCTAGGTGCTGTGATCCGCGGCGAAACCTATCACTTCGAGATCGTGAGCAATGAAAGCGCCTCGGCCATCAGCCGTGTTGCGCTAGAAACCGGCATTCCGGTCTCCAACGGCGTGCTCACCACTGAAAACGAAGAGCAAGCCGAAGCTCGCGCAGAAGAAAAAGGCCGTGATTGCGCCCGCGCCGCCATCGAAATGGCCAATCTCGTCGCCGCACTGGAACCTGAGTCCGATGACGACGACGATGAAGATGATGACGACGATTACGACGACGACGACGAGGAAGAAGATCTTGACGACAAGTAAGTCCCGGGGTGCCGCCAGCGGCGGCGCTTCGCGCAACAATGCCCGAAGCGCGCGTCGCCGTGCGCGTGAATTCGCCCTTCAGGGCGTATATGCCTGGCTGCTTCGCGGCGACGAAGGTGGCCAGGATGCGGGCGACATCGACGCACACATCCGTGACAGTGAAGACTTCAGCGACGCGGACGCCCAGTGGTACAAGACCCTGTTGCACGGCGTCCTGCGTGATGCACCCGCCCTGCGTGAAGGCTTCCTGCCTCATATCGATCGTCCGCTCTCGGAGCTGTCTCCCGTCGAGCATGGAATATTGCTTATCGGCAGCTATGAACTGCTCAACCACATCGAGGTGCCCTACAAGGTGGTCATCAACGAAGCGGTCGAGCTGGCCAAGGATTTCGGCGGCACCGACGGCTTCAAGTTCGTGAACGGCGTGCTCGACAAACTGGCGGCCGACCTCCGTCCCCTGGAAGTCCAGGCGGCCAGCCGCCGCTAAGCGGCAGGGGCGAGCAGTGGCCGGAGAGTTCGAACTGATCGCCCGCCATTTCGATTGGCCCGCGCCATCCGGCGTCTTGGGAGTGGGCGATGATTGCGCCCTGTTGACCGTCCGTCCCGGACACCGCCTTGCCACGACGACCGATCTGCTCGTCGAAGGTTGTCATTTCTTCCCGGACGTCGATCCTGGCTCATTAGGCCATAAGTCTCTGGCCGTCAATGTATCCGACCTCGCGGCCATGGGCGCCCGCCCCATCGGATGCCTGCTGGGCCTTTCACTGCCTTCTGTCAACGATGCCTGGCTACAGGCCTTCGCCCGTGGTTTCCGCGAGCTCGCCGATGCCGTAGGCTGCCCCCTGGTGGGGGGGGATACAACCCGCAGTCAAAGGGATATTGTGATCAGCGTGACCGCCATGGGCGAGGTCGCCGCCGGGGCGGCCTTGATGCGCTCCGCCGCCAGGCCTGGCGACTTGATCTGGGTGACCGGCACGCTGGGCGGGCCGCATGTCGCGCTCGAACTGCTGCGCGGCCATCATCCTGATCACGGCGACCTGCTGGAAACGCTGAGGCCTATGCTGGAACGACCGCAGCCGCCTGTGGCCTTCGGCGCCGCCTTGGGCGGCCTTGCCCATGCCGCCATCGATATCTCCGACGGCCTGCTTCAGGATCTTGGCCATATTCTGAAAGCCAGCCAGTGCGCTGCGCAGCTCGACTACCCGCGCCTGCCGATCCATCCCGCCTTGAGCGGTCTGGCGGCGGCGCTCGTGCAGCGTTCCGTCCTGAGTGGCGGGGACGTCTATCAACTTTGCTTCACTGCGCCACCGGCTGCTGCGGCCAACATTGAAGAGCTGGCGGCCGTGCACGGCATCAGGGCAACCGTCGTCGGGCACGTATTGCCGGGCGAAGGCGTGCGCGTGTCCGGTGCTCCAATGCCTTTGCGCAGTGCCGACTACTCCGGTTTCGATCATTTCGGCTGACATGCACGATTCCCGACCGACCCCTTCCTCAGCCACCGTCGTGCATCCTTCGCCGCGGTGGGTGTTTCGAAATGCCTGGCGTATCGTTGCCTTCGGCTTTGGCAGTGGATTGCTGCGGCCGGCGCCAGGCACCTGGGGGACCTTATTGGCATGGCTCTTGTGGGTCGTGCTGTTTCAGGGACGTCCCGACATGCTCATCGTCGGCGTGCTCGTGGCGGCCTTCGCGCTCGGCTGCTGGGCGTGCGAACGTACCGGGCGCGCCCTGGGCGTACCGGACCATGGCGGCATGGTGTGGGATGAAATCGTCGCGTTCTGGCTGGTGCTCTGGCTCACCCCGAACAGCCTTGCGGCTCAGGCCGTCGCCTTCGTGGTGTTCAGGGCGTTCGACATTATCAAACCGCAGCCGGTGCGCTATTTCGACGCCCATTTAAAGGGCGGCTTCGGGGTCATGTGGGATGATATCGTCTCGGCAGCATACAGCTTGCTGGTGATGGCCGTTCTGGTCACCTTCGGAGTGTTTGCATGATCCCTCAAGATACCGGCAAGCTGGCGCGAGCATTGGGCGAGCGTTTGATCGACAAAGGCTGGATGTTTGCCTGCGCCGAGTCGTGCACGGGCGGGCTGCTTGCAGCCGCCATGACGGAGACGCCCGGGTCCAGTCAATGGTTCGACCGCGGCATCGTGACCTATAGCAACGCGGCCAAGCAGGAATTGCTGGGCGTGCATGCCGATACCTTGGAACGCTTTGGCGCGGTCAGTGAAGAGACTGCCATGGAAATGGCCGCCGGCTTGCTGGCGGGCGCTCCGCAAAGCGATTTTGCGGTGTCCACCACCGGCATCGCGGGCCCGGACGGCGCGACCCCGGGCAAGCCGATAGGCATGGTGTGCTTCGGGTTTGCGACAAGAGCCGGCCAGGGCGTCGTGACCCGCGCCGAGACCAGAGTCTTCCCGGGAGACCGCCAGGCCGTACGCGCCGCCGCCGTCGCCTTCGCTCTATCCACCGCCGTGGAATTCAACCCGGCCGACTGAAGAGCCGGAAAATAGTCGGGGTCGGACCCCGATTTAACTCACTACACGGCGTTGATGGCGTCGCGAGTGGCGCGAGCGGCGTCTGCGGCGGCCTGGCGCCAGTTCTGGTCTTGGCCGGCGTAAAGGATGGCGCGCGACGAATTGATCATCATGCCCTTGCCGCCGCGATCACGGCCGGCGCGTACCGTGGCGGGCACGCTGCCGCCCTGTGCGCCGACGCCGGGAATCAGCAGCGGCATGTCGCCCACGCGGGCCCGTACCTTGGCGATTTCCTCGGGGAAGGTTGCGCCCACAACCAAGCCGCACTGTCCGCCGCTATCCCACTTTTCCGCGACCAGCGTCGCAACCTGCAGGTAAAGCGGGGTACCGTGGCGGTCTTCGATGAACTGCAAATCCGACCCCCCGGCGTTCGATGTACGGCACAACACGATGACGCCCCGGTCCTTCCATTCCAGGTAGGGCGCCACGCTGTCGTGGCCCATGTAGGGGTTCACGGTGACTGCATCGGCTCCGTAGCGCTCATAGGCTTCCCGCGCATATTGTTCTGCTGTAGAGCCAATGTCTCCACGCTTCGCATCGAGCACCAAAGGCAGGGAGGGGTAGCGTTCCCCGATGTGTCGGCACAGTGCCTGGAGCTGGTCTTCCGCGGCCAGTGCAGCGAAGTAGGCGATCTGGGGTTTGAAGCCGCAGACGTACGGCGCCGTGGCGTCTACGATGTCACGGCAGAATTCGAAGATGGCATCGGGCCGGCCGTGAAGCTCTGGGGGCAGCTTCGCCAAATCGGGGTCCAGGCCCACCATCAGCATTGAATGGGAATCTGTCCAGGCGGCGTCGAGTTTGGCTTTGAAGTTCATTGCGGAAAGCTTGCGTGGAAGTGGCGGTGCGTCGGTATCACTCAACGGGCCGGCCAGCGGCCGCCCAGCATTTCGGTGGCGCGTCGTGCGGCTTCGATCGCCATTTCAGACTGTCGGGTAATGGCGTCATCGGTGAAGCGTTCCTTCGGCCCAGAGAGTGAAATCGCGCCCATGAACTCGTTGTCGGTCCCGAAGACGGCGGTTGCAACGGCAGCGCAGTCAGGATCGCGTTCACCGATCGAGGTAGCCAGCAGATTGTCTGCTGCCGGCATCAGGTCGGTGCCGTGAAAGGCCATGATCAGCTTGCCGGCAGCGCCGCGGTCAATCGGAAGCAAGTCACCGACATCAATGCGATCCAGGGTAGAGTGGTGGGAGTCGATCCGCAGCAGGCAGATGCGGTATTCCCGGTCGTGGTACACGTGGAAAGACGCGCTTTCACTGCCATGCTCGACCAGCTCGGTGAGCAAGGGCGTGAGCACGGCGGTGACACGGTAGGTGGCTTCATACGAACGCCCCAGTTCGTGCGCGTAGGAACCAAGGGAATAGCGGCCGTCGCTGCGGCGTACCACGAGGGCGGAGCGCTCGAGCGACGCCAGCAGACGCAGCAGCGTGCTCTTGTAGTACCCGGTGGCGCGCGCCATATCAGCCAAGGTGATGGGCGATGTCTGGCGCGCGATCGCGCGCAAAATGGCGATCGCCCGGTCTACGGCGGCGACTCCGCCGCTGTCAGATTCCTGGGTCATGTCAGCAGGTGCTCCATTGGGATGCTGCCGATTATGCCATGACGCCCTCGTCGGGTCGTCGCTTGTGGCCGCAAACGTCGGCTACGCCGGTTGCCTGACGTTCTCCAGCACGAGGCTGATCGCCGGCGCGTACTTGTCGCCATGGCCGGCGGCAATGGCAGCGTCGAAACATGCCACCAGGTTTTTCGCGCCCGTCGCATCCACGCCCACCGAGTCGGCCAGTCCCACCGCGTACTCCAGGTCCTTCTTCGCATAGGAGACGGGGAAGGCCCTTTCCGGAAACTCTTGAGGAACAATGGCCTTCATGCCGTGGTTGCGAAGGGCAAAACTGTCGGCCGAGCCGGTGGACATGGCTTCGAACAGCCGTTGCGGGTCGACACCGGCCCGGATGCCGATCGCACGAGCTTCGGCCAGTGCCAGCACGGTTTCGTACAACACCATGTTGTTCAGGATTTTCACTACTTGGCCTGCGCCAATGCCGCCCGCATGCGTGATATCGGATGCGAAGCAAGCGATGAGCGGCTGGATACGTGCGAACAGCGTATCATCGGCGCCGACCGGAACAGCCAGGGTGCCGGCTTCGGCGGCGGCACGGGTGCGCATGACCGGCGCGTCGGCGAAGGCGATGCCTCGCTCGGCCAGCTTGCCGGCCAGTTCGCGCGTCAGTGGCGCGGGTGAGGTGCTGAGGTCCACGATAACTTGGCCGGCCCGGCATTGTGTGAGCAGGCCGTCGCCGCCCTTGCCTTCCACGACTGCTTGCACGACTTTCCCTGAAGGCAGGGACATGAAGATGATGTCGGCGCGGGCCGCAATCTCGGATTGGCCGGCCTTCTGCACGCCATGGGCGGCCAGCCGTTCGAGCGGCGCCGCATCGTGATCCGCGGCCAGCACAGTGCTACCGGTTTTTGTTGCAAGGTGGCGGCAAATGGGTTCACCCATGACGCCCACGCCAATGAAGCCGATGGTTTTGAATTCAGACATGTGAAATCCTGTGTTGAAGAGGCTGGAGGTTCGTGTCAGGCGAGATTGCTCGGATCCATGCTCCAATAGATGCCTTTGCTCTGCTGGTACAGACGGACGCCATTCACGCCTTTCTCCCTGCCGATGCCGCTTTCCTTGAAGCCGCCAAACGGCGTGGAGATGGACAACTGCTTATAAGTGTTGATCCACACCAGCCCGGTCTGTAGAGCGCGGGCCACACGCCAGGCACGTTGGTAATTGCTGGTCCAGATGCCGGATGCAAGCCCATAGACGCTGTCATTGGCCTGTTCGATCAGATCGTTTTCATCGTCGAAGGGCAGTACGCACAGCACTGGGCCGAAGATTTCTTCCCGCACGCAGGTGGCCCGGTTATTCAAGCCTCCGATAATGGTGGGAAGATGGAAGGCGCCATGGGTCAGCTCCGGGGTGTCCGGACGCTTGCCGCCCACCAGGATCTCGCCACCCTCGGCCACTGCGGCGTTCACGTACTTCTCCACTCGGTCGCGCTGGGCAAAGCTCGCGAGCGGGCCCATTTCTGATCCGGCAATGTCCGGCAAGCCCACTTTGATCTGGCCGGTGCGTTGCACCAGCAGGGCCACCAGGCGATCGTAGACACCGCGTTGCACGAACAGGCGTGAACCGGCGACACAAGACTGGCCGCTGCCTTCAAAGATGCCGCCCAGAATGTTATCGGCGGCCGCCTCCAGGTTGGCGTCGTCAAAAACAATGTGGGGAGACTTGCCGCCTAACTCCAGAGCAACCGGGATCAGACGCTCCGCTGCGATCATGCCGATGGCCCGACCGGTGGCGGTCCCGCCGGTGAAGGACACCATGCGTACGCCGGGGTGTTCGACCAACCATTTGCCGGTCGTCGCTCCCAGGCCGGTGATGACGTTCAAGATCCCAGGTGGCAGGCCTGCCTCCAGCGCGATCTCGCCCAGCAGCAGGGCCGCTGACGGTGTCACTTCCGATGGTTTGAGGATCACCGCATTGCCCGCGGCGAGAGCGGGTGCCAGTTTTTGGGCTTCCATGGTCAGCGGCGAATTCCACGGCGTGATCGCGGCCACCACGCCATAGGGCTCGTAGGCCGTCATGGACAGATAGTTGCCCCGGGATGGTGTTACCTCTGCGCCCAGGGTCTCGCATGTGGCAGCGTAGTACCGGAAGGTCGCTGCTGCGCTGGCGGCCTGTGCCTTGCACTCGGACCAGACCTTGCCGTTCTCGATCATTTGCAGCCGGGCCAGATCATCGGCGCGCTCGGTGATGCCCGCGGCGATGCGGTTCAATATCTGCGCGCGAATATGTGGCAGCATGTCGCGCCATTCCGGTTTGGCGGCAGCAATGCTTGCGGATTGCACGGCGGCGTTCACGTGGTCCCGGCTGGCGGATGACACCAGATAATTAGCTTCGCCGGTAGCGGGATTGACGGATTCGAAGGCGTCCTGAGGAGCGGCGATCCATTCGCCGTTGATGAGGAAGGCCCTGGAAGTGGCAGCCGGTTGAGGCGACATGTGTTGAACTCCGTGTAGGGATGGGGCTATTCTGTGGAACAGAACTTTCGTTCTGTTTTTAATTATCAAACGTCAGGATTGTGCTGTCAATCCGCGGTGGCCCGAGGGAAAACACGGGTGCCCGGCTCGTTGACAGTGGTTCATGATCCTCTTTATTCTATAAATAGAACATGCGTTCTTATGAGTAGAACACTATATCGCCAGCGCGACATATCTCGTGAATCATGAGGAGAAAGAGTGAAAGCGAGCAAACTGATTTTTTCGGCCGCCACGGCCCTGGTCATGAGCACTGCCAGCTGGGCTCAGAGCTACCCCGAACGGTCCATTGATCTGGTGGTGCCCTATGCCGCGGGGGGCGCAACGGACGTCATTGCACGACTCGTTGCCACCGAGCTGCCGGCCCAATTGGGACAGCATGTGGTGGTCGTCAACAAGCCCGGAGCCGGCACTACGCTCGCCGCCACCGAAGTAGCCCGCTCCGCGCCCGATGGTTACAAGCTGTTCATGACGACGGCCGCCCATACGATCAGTGCAAGTCTGTACGGCAATCTGCGGTATGACCCCATAAAGGACTTTGCGCCTGTTCATCTGGTCGCCCGTATCCCCATCGTCCTGGTCACCGCCACTAATTTTGAGCCCAAAACGCTCGCCGAGTACGTCAAGTACGCGACGACGGTCAAAGAAGGGATTACGGTCGGTTCTCCAGGGAACGGTTCCCCGCAGCACCTGGCGCAGGCCTTGTTCCAGAAACAGACGGGTTCGAATTTCGTCCATATTCCCTTCAAGGGCGATGCGCCAATGCTGACCGACTTGTTGGCGGGACAGATAGAGTCTGCGTTTGTCACGCTGTCCGCTGCCCTGCCACATATCCAGTCGGGAAAGCTGAATGCACTGGCGGTGTCGAATCCGACTCGCATCCCTGTCATCAAGAATGTGCCGACAATGGAAGAAGCCGGCGTGCCTGACTTCAACGCGGCGACTTGGTTCGGACTCTTTGGCCCCGCCGGAATCGATGACAGCATCGAGCAACGCCTGCACGAGGCTGTAAACCACGTCGCTTCTGACGCGGCGTTCGTGGAACGCATTGAGACTATGGGTGGTCAAGTGGTCAATCTGGGTCCCGCTGAATTCCGCGATTATGTGAAGGCCGAATCTGCCCAATGGGCCCAGGCCGTGGAAGCATCCGGCGCCCGGGTCGAATAAGGGAAGCTGAAGCGGTAGCGGGCCTTTCGGGGCCCGCTGCTGTTTGTCCGGTGCGTAGAGGGCGAGCGTATCAGCGTTGCCCATCGCCCATCTCGTCTTGTACGGAGCCTATCGGCGCCAGATGTAGCTGCACGACGTCCGGCTGAGCCTCGCTCAAGGGCGGATAGATCTCCAGCACGCGGGGATCATGCCCCGGAATGATGTGATCGGCAGACGCAGCCGCGGCGTGCAGCCTCACATAGCCCTGCAGCATGTCCGCGACGTTGTAGACGATAGGAAAAGGTCGGTTGCGCTCCATGTTTTCGTAGTAGTGCGACGCATCAGACGCCAAGACTACGTTGCCGCGCGCTGTAGCGACCTGGACCGATTGCAGACCTTTCGTATGGCCGCCGATGCGCAACAGCCGGATGCCTTCCGCCACCTCGCTGTCGCCGTCATGGAAGACGACTCGCTCGTCGTAGACTTTGCGGATCAGTTCCACGATGTCGTCCACAGAATAAGCATGACGCAAGGGGCCATGGCACATGCACCGGCCTGTGGCGAAATCGACTTCGGCGTCCTGGATGTGGAAGCGTGCGTTGGGCAGCTTGTCGAGGTTGCCGGCATGATCGTAGTGAAGGTGCGTGATGATGACGTCCGTGATGTCTTCCGCCCGCACACCGAGGGCGGCAAGACCCTCAATAGGGCAGCGCAGGAGTTCTCGCTGGCGCGCCAAGGCCGTCTTCGCATTGAAGCCGGTGTCCACCAATATGCAGCGTGTCGGTGATCGCAGCAGCCATACGAAAAAATCCATGGGCATGGGAGCGTCGTGAGGGTCGCCGCCCATGAAGTTGTCCTGGCGGCGGCGCGGCATGCGAGCGTAGCGCAGCGCGTAGACTTCGTAGGTTTCTCCACCTTGCGGTCCGTGGCTCATGTCAGACTCCCAGATAAGCCTTCTGCACGAATGGGTCGGCCAACAATTCATCGCCGCATCCGCTTCGCACCACCTCGCCATGTTCCAGGGCGTAGGCGTTATGTGACAGGCGCAGGGCAAGCCGCGCATTCTGCTCCACCAGAATTATCGAGATGCCTTTTTCCTTGTTGATGCGCTGGATCGCACGAGCGATCTCGGCCACCACTTTGGGCGCAATGCCTAGTGAAGGTTCGTCCAGCATCAGCAGGCGGGGATGCGCCATCATGGCGCGGCCGATGGCCACCATCTGCTGCTCACCGCCCGAGAGCGAGCCCGCCAACTGATGCCGACGTTCATGAACGCGAGGAAACAGGTCGTAGATCTCGGCGAGCATCTGATTGATATCGCTGCGCGACGTCACCGAATATGCACCGGTCAGGAGATTGTCGAGGACCGACATGCGGCCGAATAGACGGCGTCCCTCGGGGGACAGCGCGATGCCGTTTCGTACCCGCATAGCGGGATTGAGGCCGGTAATTTCTTTTCCATCGAAGCGCGCCGAGCCGTTGGCCACATCGACCAGGCCGACGATGGCGCGCAGGGTTGTGCTCTTGCCGGCGCCGTTCGAGCCGATCAGGGCGACGATCTCGCCTTCCTCGACCGCAAAGTTGACATTGCGGACGGCTTCAAGCGCACCGTAGCGAACTGTGAGGTCCTTGACTTCAAGCATGGGCATAGTCGGGCGCTCCCAAGTAGGCTTCGATGACCGCCGGATTTGTGCGTATGGTCTCCGGAGTTCCTTCAGCGATCTTCTCGCCTTGGACCAGCACGACGATGCGCTGGCAAAGTTCCATGACCAGGGCCATGTGGTGTTCAACCAGCAGCAGCGTCAGGCCATGATCGTCGCGCAGTCGGCGCAGCAGGCGAGCAAGTTCGTTGCATTCCTCGTGATTCAGGCCTGCTGCCGGTTCGTCCAGCAAGAGCATGGACGGACGGGTGGCCAGGGCCACCGCGATGCCGAGCTTTTTCTGCAGGCCGTAGGGCAGGCTTCCCGCTTCGGCATGCGCCCATCGCTGAAGATCGGTTATGTGCAGAATCCGCTCGATCTCCGCTTGCACATCGCTCGAGGTCAGGTCGCGGTGATAGCGGCCGGTAACCGGCCCCACCAGAGATTCCCGGATCCGGGGCAGCATGCCGCGGTAGATGTTGTCCGCGGCGGATTGCCGGGGATAGGTCGAGGTGGCCTGAAAGGTCCGGGCCAGCCCGGCGACCACGACGCGACTGGGCGGCTGGCCGGAAATCCGGCGCCCTTCGTATCGGACCTCGCCCGAGCTGGGGGGCAAGGTGCCAGTGATCACGTTGAAGGCGGTGGTTTTGCCGGCACCATTGGGCCCGATCAGTCCGACGATCTCGCCATGATTCACCTGGAAGCTCAGGTCGCGTAGCGCCATCAGTCCGCCAAAGCGGCGGCTGACGCTGGATACTTCCAGCAGAGGTTTTGTGCTCATATCGTCACCGTTTGAAGCGGGTGTACAGTTGCCGCGGAAGGTCGGCAAGACCCCCGGGCATGAAACGCAGGATCAGAATCAGCGCCGCGCCGTAGAAGATGTGCTGGGTCTGTACTGCCCCACGAAAGAGCTCGGGCAAGGGCGTGAGCACGATCGCGCCCACCAGGGCGCCCCAGCTGGAGTTGCGGCCGCCGATTACCAGCATGATGATCAGGCCGATTGAAATGCTGGTGTTGAAGGATTCCGGAGAAATATATCCGATGTATCGACTCTGAAGGACACCGGCAGTGGCGGCGAGGGCGCAGCCCGCGACGAAGCAGAATATCTGCAACCGATGCACGCTCAAACCCGTCGCTTCCGCCAGCGCGGGATTGACCGCGACAGAGTCGATAGCCTGCCCCAGTGGCCGCGTGAAAAGCCGATAAATGCCCCATGTCGAAAGCAGGGCGACCATCAGCGCCAGTCCGTAGAACGAAGAGCGGGTGTCGAAGGCGAACCCGAGCAGCTCAATGCCGGGAATGCCGGTAATGCCGTTCGCACCGCCCGTGACGGCAGAGAAGTCGAGCAATACCAGGCGGATCAGCTCGCCGAAGGCGAAGGTGACCAGTACGAAATACACCCCCTTCAGGCGCAAGATGGCCCATCCCAGGGCAAAGGCGATGAGGGATGTCGCCACAATGCCTAGTAACAGGGCCGGGATGAAAGACAGGCCCAGGGCATTTCCCGCCAGTACCGCCGCGTAGGCGCCGATGGCCATGAAGGCGGCATGGCCCAGCGAGAGCTGACCCGACCGGCTGATGATCGCCAGGCCATTGACCGCAAGGATGTTCAGGCAGGTGAGCACCGCCAGGTGCTGGACGAACTCGCCGGCGAACCACGGCGCTATGGCCAGGACAAGCACGGCCAGCAGGGCGAGCCCATGTTTTTTTCCGATTCCGGAAGCGGAGGTCTGGGCCTCGAGAATATTTGCTTGCATGTCAGGCCTCTCCTTGTCCCAGAATGCCCCGCGGACGAACGACGAGCATGATGATCACGAGGACGAAGATCAGCATGTCCGCGGTGCTGGTGCTGAAGAACAGGCTGCTGTAGCTTTCCACCAGACCCAGCGCCATTCCCGCGACGGCCGCACCCGGAATGCTGCCCAGACCGCCCAATATCACCACGATGAAGGCCTTCAGCAATGGGGCGGCACCGACGAAGGGCGACACCGAGAACAACGGAGCCATGAGCGAGCCGGCGACGGCTGCCAGGCCCACGCCCAGGCCGAAGCCAAGGGGGTAGTAGATTCGCGAGCGGATGCCCTGTATGGAGGCGATCTCGAAATCCTCCACCACCGCGCGCAGTGCGCGGCCGGCGCGCGAGTGCTTGAGGAAGACATACAGCAGCACCAGTACCGCAAGGGCGAAACCCACCACGTAGAGGCGCGAGGTCGGGATGACGATGTCGCCCAGACGGGTCACGCCCCGGACGATGGAGGGCATGGAAAGCGGATCGGGACCGAAGAACATCAGTGCCAGGTTCTGCAGAATCATGGCCATGCCAATGGTGGCGATCATGCCGTTCAGTTCGTCGTGCCGGAACGGCTTGAGAATGAACCATTCCAGGAAGACGCCCAGCACCACCGCACCTGTGAAGGTGACGGCCAGGCTGGCGAGGAAAGGCAGGCCGGCCTGGGCGGTCAGGAAGTACGCCGCAAACGCGCCGAGCATGTAGAACTCTCCATGCGCAAAGTTCACGATGCGCATCACGCCGAACACCAGCGTGAATCCCACTGCCATCAGCAGGTAAAGGAGGCCGACGACCATGCCGTTCACAGTCGCCTGGACCAATAAGGTGCTCCAGTCCACGATGATTCTCCGCTTATTCGCAGCCGTCGACGGTGCAGGTGGCTCGGATCACTTCCTTGCCCTTCACCACTTCGGCGACATAGAACGGCGCATTCAACTGGTGATTGATGCCGTAGACGTCTTGCCCTGTCCAGTTCAGCGTTCCCAGGGCACCGTCGAAGTCCTTCAGTGCGGCCATTTCCTTGCGCACCGCATCGGTGTCGGTCACGGTGCCGGCGCGACGCATGGCTTCGAACAACATCCGTGTGCCGTCGTAAAAAGCGGGGCTGAAGCCGTTCATCGCATGCTTGTAATTGCCGGCGTAGAGCTCGCTGTAGGCCTTGGTGGAGGGAAGTTCGGGATTGATGGGGGTATGGACGAACATGCCCTCGGTGTATTCCGCACCGGCCACGTTCGTAATTTCCTGGGTCGCCGGCCCTCCGGTGCGCACGATCTTGCCTTCGAAGCCGATCTCTCGTGCCTGTTTGACGATCAGCCCGGCCGTTGTCGGCGAATTGCCGTCCAGTTCGATGGTGTCGATGCCGCGCGCCGTCATGCGGGTAAGCAGCGGGAGGAAATCCACGCGGTCACGTTCAAAGAATTCTGTGGCTGCCAGGTCGGCGCCCGCCTTCGCGTAGGCGGCCTTCAGATCCTCGGCGATCTGGTGGCCGGTTTCATCGTTGGGGAAAAGGGCGCCGACCTTCTTCACTCCTTGGTTCTTCACGAGCCAGTCGATCTGGGGCTGCGACACTTCCGCTGTCGTGACATTGGGTCGGAAGGTGAAGGGTTTATCGGCTTGCAGGGCCTTGGCCGTGAAGCCCAGCGTGATCACGATGACCTGGTTTTTTTCAGTGATGGGCTGGATGGCCAGTACAGGCGCGGAACCGACCGGCCCGATGATGTACTTCACCTTGTCCTCGAACACGAGGCGGTTGGCGACCGTAACCGCCTCGTTTGCCTGATACTTGTCGTCGTAGGCCACCACGCTGACCTTGTAGCGCTTGCCGTCGACCTCCAGCCCGCCATCCTTGTTGACTTCCAACGCGGCCAGCTCGGCGGCGTTCTTCATGCCCTGACCCCATGCTGCGCCGGCGCCCGACAGGGTGACCAGTGCGCCGATCTTCAGTTCCCCGGCTTCCTGCGCCTGCAGGCCCAGGGGGAGGGTGGAGCAAAGCAATGCTGCGGCTAATGTCTTCAATTTCATTTTCTTATTTCCTCGGTAAAGGACTGCGCCGACGGCGCGCGTTGCGGGGTCTTCGTCATCATCGCCCTGCGGGTGTCTCCGTCGCGGCGTGGATCTCGTCCAGCACGGGCAGGAGGTATTGTCGAAACTGCTTGGGGTTCTCGCTCATGGGGAAGTGGCCGACTTCGCGCATGATGGCGACTTTTGCGCCCGGTATGGACTGAGCCGTACGAAGGGTGTCCTCGGGCGAACAAGAGAAGTCGTATTCGCCCGTGAGCAGGTACAGCGGGCACTTCGTAGTGTCGATGCCGCCCAGCTTGCCGCGCAGATCGGCGTCCACGCGATAGAAGTACAGGTCGCCCTTGAACACGCCCGGTCCACCCTGCATGTACTGCCACAAGGTCTCATGGCGATACTGCGAGGGCGATTGCGGGGCGATCAGCCCAGAGACCAGTGCGGCGCACACCTCTCCACCATGGATGTCGCTGCGGTGCAGCCAGTTGGTGTCATACCAGGGTTGCTGGTGGTCGGCGCTTTCGACGCCGATCAGCGCAATGAAATGATCAGCATGGGCGTTGGCCAGCTCGAGTACGATGCGGCCGCCGATTGAGCATCCGATCAACACTGTCTGGTCCAGACCCAGCTCCTTGCAGAAGGCAAGGACGGTTTCCACATACAGGCCGGTGGTGAGTCGGTATTCCGTCTCATGCCAGCCTTCGGGCGGATACGACTTCCCGTGCCACGGCATGTCGAACGCGATCACCCGAAAGCGGTTGGTGATTTCCGGATCGTTCATCATATGGCGGTATTGCCGGCTGTCCGCGCCGGCGGTATGCAGGCATACCAGCGGGATTCCAGAACCCGCTTCTTCGAAATACACCCGGCATACCTTGCCGGCGATACTGACGCTCATGTAGCGCCCGACTATGGGTTCGAGTGCCGCGCTCATGCCTGATCCTTCGAACGTGGGGCTGCCAGCAAATCCTTTACAAACTGCAGATGGGCCATGAAGGGATGGAGGTTGCCTTCGACACGCATCCGCCCGAAACGCATCAGCGCGAAGATGTCGTGCCAACCTGCATCAGGTACGACATTCCAGAAGCGCTGCCAACTGTCTGCTTCCGCCGTGACGGAGAAATCCCAGGGGGTGAGCGGACGCAGGGCAGCCATATCGTCAATACATTCGACGGCTCCGCGGCTCACCTTCACCAGTAGCTCGCGGGTGCCGATGCCGACCTTCATATGGAAGTCGGCGCTGCGGGGCCGGCAGATACTTTGAGCAGCGTGAATGAACCGCGTGACCGCTGCGTCTTCGCTGGAAGAGGGATGGATTGCCGAGGCCAACTCATGTCTCCAAAATGTTCTGTTAGTCAGAATACGTATTCTTTGTAATGGAACATTCTATGGATGACGATTTGCTTGGTCAATAGAATTGACTCAACAAGCACTAGAGGAAAACCCGAGTTCAGAAGAAACAAAAAACCCGGGTAGCCCATGGCTACCCGGGTTTGAAAGGCGGCACCCGGAGGCGCCGCCTGGAGTAGCGCGAAACCGGTATCTGCTGGATGCAGAAGGGTTAAGCGCCACCCTTGCAGTCCAGACCGAAGTCTGGAGAGGAGACAGGGTGAGCTTAGAAGCCGCCCATGCCGCCCATGCCACCCATACCGCCCATGTCGGGCATGGCGGGCGCGGGCTTGTCCTCGACGATTTCGGCCACAGCGGCTTCGGTCGTCAGGAGCAGGCTGGCTACGGAAGCAGCGTTCTGCAGAGCCGTGCGGGTGACCTTGGTGGGATCCAGCACGCCTTGCTCGACCAGATCGCCGTACTCGCCCGTTGCAGCGTTGTAGCCGAAGTTGCCTTCGCCTTCTGCGACGCGGTTGACGACAACGCTGGGCTCGTCACCAGCGTTGGCGACGATGGTGCGCAGCGGGGCTTCGATGGCGCGCAGAATCAGCTTGATGCCGGCGTCCTGGTCGACGTTGTCGCCCTTGAGCTCGGCAACCGCCTTCTTGGCACGGATCAGGGCAACACCACCGCCCGGGACAATGCCTTCTTCCACAGCAGCGCGCGTAGCGTGCAGGGCGTCTTCGACGCGAGCCTTCTTTTCCTTCATTTCCACTTCGGTGGCTGCACCGACGCGGATGACGGCCACGCCGCCTGCCAGCTTGGCGACACGCTCTTGCAGCTTCTCGCGGTCGTAGTCGGAAGTGGCTTCTTCGATCTGGACGCGGATCTGCTTCACACGCGCTTCGATGGACTTGCCGTCGCCGTTGCCGTCGATGATCGTGGTGGCTTCCTTGCCCACTTCGATGCGCTTGGCTTGGCCGAGCTGGTCGAGGGTCACGGTTTCCAGGGACATGCCGGTCTCTTCGGAGATCACGGTGCCGCCGGTCAGGATGGCGATGTCTTCCAGCATGGCCTTGCGGCGGTCGCCGAAGCCAGGTGCCTTGACGGCGGTGGTCTTGAGGATGCCGCGGATGTTGTTCACAACCAGGGTGGCCAGGGCTTCGCCTTCGACGTCTTCAGCCACGATCAGCAGAGGACGGCTGGACTTCGCAACCTGTTCGAGCACGGGCAGGAGATCGCGGATGTTGCTGATCTTCTTATCGTGGATCAGGATGAACGGATCTTCCAGGACGGAAACCTGCTTGTCCGGGTTGTTGATGAAGTAGGGCGACAGGTAGCCGCGGTCGAATTGCATGCCTTCGACGACGTCCAGCTCGTTGTCGAGCGACTTGCCGTCTTCGACCGTGATCACGCCTTCCTTACCGACCTTGTCCATGGCATTGGCGATGATTTCACCAATGGAGGAATCGCTGTTGGCGGAAATGGAACCGACCTGCGCGATTTCCTTGCTGGTGGTGCAAGGCTTGGAAAGCGACTTCAGTTCGTTCACGGCCACGCCGACGGCCTTGTCGATGCCGCGCTTCAGGTCCATGGGATTGATGCCGGCGGCGACGTACTTCAGACCTTCTTCAACGATGGCCTGGGCCAGCACGGTAGCGGTCGTGGTGCCGTCACCTGCGTTGTCGGACGTCTTGGAAGCCACTTCCTTGACCAGCTGCGCGCCGATGTTCTCGAACTTGTCCTTCAGTTCGATTTCCTTTGCGACGGACACGCCGTCCTTGGTCACCGTGGGGGCGCCAAAGGAACGGTCGAGCACGACGTTGCGGCCCTTGGGGCCCAAAGTGGTCTTGACGGCGTTGGCCAGGACGTTGACGCCACGCACAATGCGGGTGCGTGCGTCGTCAGCGAAAAGTACTTGCTTAGCAGCCATTTCTTGTTTCCTTGAGATTCTTCGATGTCGGGGTTACTGGATCACGGCGAGGATTTCATCCTCGCGGATGACGAGCATTTCTTCGCCATCGACCTTGACAGTCTGGCCGGCGTACTTGCCGAACAGCACCTTGTCGCCGACCTTAACTTCCAGCGGAAGGACCTTGCCGTCCTCAGTGCGCTTGCCGGTGCCGACAGCCAGGATTTCACCTTGGTCGGGCTTCTCGGCCGCGCTTTCGGGGATGACGATGCCAGAGGCAGTGGTGCGCTCGTTGTCCAGGCGCTTGACGATCACGCGATCGTGCAAAGGACGCAGTGCCATGAAGGAACTCCTGTTGAGAAATCAGTTTGCTTGGATTCTTGGTTCCGAAGCGGTGTGTTAGCACTCACCCCGGTCGAGTGCTAATTATAAGGACGATGTTCGAATCTTCAAGGGGGTGGATGTTTTCGACTTTAACCGCGACGAAAGAATGTTTCGGCTTGAAGAAGCACCGGCACTCACTCCGTCAATACGCTCTTGAACAGATCGATGAACGCCTTGGTCCGTTGCGGGAGCAGACGCCGGCCGGGCGTGACGCACCAGACGGTGGTCGGCGGCAGCACCCATTCCGGCAGGATGCGCTGCAGCGCGCCTGCCGAGACCATCTCTTGCGAGAAGCGTTCCGACTGGCCGACGATGCCGACTCCCTGCGCCGCCAACTCCTGCTGCAAGCCAAGAGAATTGGCCGATAAGATATTCAAGGGTACGCCCTCCCAATGTTCGGTTCCTCGCGATAATTTCCACGACTGTTGCTCGCCGCCGCTGGTGACCAGGATCAGGCCAGTGTGCTCGTAGAGGTCTGCAGGAGCCTGCGGGGTGCCGAAGCGCTTAAGGTAATCGGGGCTGGCGTACAGGCCGTTATGCAGCATGGTGACTTGCCGGGCGACAAGCGTGCTGTCATCGGGAAGGTGGGTCGCGGCGCGCACGGCAACATCGAATCGTTCGGCGACCAGATCGACGCGGCGCGAGGAAAGATCGAGTTCCAGCCGCACGCTGGGGTATTTGCGGGAGAACTCTGTCACCACCTGAACCAGAGAGAGCTGATGGAACTCGGGCGGCAGCGACACGCGTAGCGTTCCATGAGGCGCGACCTGCCGGTGTAGGGCGAATGCGGCGGCGGCTTCAGTTTCATCCACGAGGCGCCGCGCATGTTCCAGGATGCTTTCCCCGAAGTCGGTCAGGACAAGTCGCCGTGTGCTGCGCTGCATCAAGCGCTCGCCCAGTTCGTTCTCAAGGTCCGACAGGCGCCGCGACAGGGTGGACTTGGGGAGGCCGGTCAGTTCCGACGCACGCGTGAAGCTGCCGGCGTCGATGATATGGGCGAAAAGGATCAGATCATTGGCGTAAAGGTTGATGGCCGACATCATCGCTTCTCCCGATGGTTCCAAATATGGAACGATTGTAGTCAGAAATGTGGGTTTTTCTCCAATTTTCTATTTAATAGAATATCGGTATTGAACCAAAGGCAGTGGCCCGGGTCTCGTTCTCTGAACGAGAACACACCGCCTACCCTCGCGGACGTAAACCATGAATCAACGCTACACCCATACTGCGATACTTCTGCACTGGCTGGCGGCCTTCGGCTTGGCAGGCACCTTCGCGCTGGGCTTCTATATGGAAGGGCTGCCTTTTTCGCCGAACAAGTTGAAGCTGATCGCCTGGCACAAGTGGGCCGGCATGACCTTGTTGGTACTGGCAGCCGTCCGCCTGGCTTGGCGGATGACGCACCCCGTGCCGAACCTGCCGCTCGATATGGGCCGCCTGTCCCGCATAGCTGCTCACGCCGGCCACTGGCTACTGTACCTGTTGATGATCATCATTCCCGTGAGCGGCTGGTTGGCAAGCTCGGCGCACGGCGTACCGGTGGTCTGGTTCGGCGTCTGGCAACTGCCCGACCTGGTGGGAAAGAACCAGGGATTGGCCGAAACGCTGCAAGCCGCACACATGATTCTGAATTACAGCCTCCTCGCGCTTGTCGTCGGCCATGTGGGGGCTGCGTTACAGCATCACTTCATCAAGAAAGACACGGTGCTGATGCGTATGCTGCCTTTCGTAGGAAGGCAGTGAGCACGGCCCGAATAAACATCGAACAACCAACGGAGAATCCATGAAACCTTCTTTACTGCGTCCCTGGGCACTGGTAGCCGCCCTGAGTCTGAGCGCCCTGGGCAACGCCGGGGCCGCCGAATACACATCCTTGGACACCGGGGCCAGCACTCTCACTTTCAGCTATAGCCAGATGAGCGTGAGAATGGACGGCAGCTTCGGGGAGCTGCGTTCGAGTGAATTCAGTTTCGACCCCGCGAATCCCGAAGCGGCAAAGGTCGTGCTCGAGGTTGTCCTGGCCAGCATCGACGCGGGCTACGCCGAAGCCAATACCGAACTGGAAAAAGATGAATGGCTCGCGCTTGCCGCCCATCCCGTGGCCCGTTTCACCTCGAGCAAGGTCCAGGCCCTGGGCGAGGGCCGCTACCAGGTGACCGGCGACCTCTCGATCAAGGGCGTTACCAAAGAAGTGACCGCGCCCTTCACCTTCAAGGAAGACGGGGATGCCGGCGTCTTTGAAGGCAGCTTGACCTTCCAGCGCGCCGACTTCGGCGTAGGCGAAGGGCAATGGAAAGACGACAGCATCGTCGCCAACGACATCCAGATCACCTTCCGTGTCGTCGCAAATCCCTAATCCGAACCACTCTTTTCCAACTTTACTTATCTAGGACTTACATGAAAAAGACGCTTATCGCCGCCGCCTTCGCCACTTTCTTCGCGGGACAGGCACTGGCCGCTCCCCAGACCTACGTGGTCGATTCCAGCCATACCTTCCCGCGCTTCTCGTACAACCACATGGGCTTGTCCAAACAGATCCTGCGCTTTGACAAGACGACCGGCACTGTCGTGCTGGACAAGGATGCCAAGGAAGCGAAGGTGGACGTCACTATCGACATGACTACCGTCAGCACGGGTTTCGAGACTTTCGACGATCACATCCAGGGCGAGGATTTCTTGGACACCGCCAAGTTTCCGACCGCGACATTCAAGTCCACCAAGGTCGTCTTCGATGGCGACAAGCCCGCCAGCATTGAGGGCGACCTGACGATCAAAGGCGTGACCAAACCCGTTACGCTGACCGTCACTTCCTTCTTCAACGGCCCGCACCCCATGATGAAGAAAGATGCGATCGGCGCCAATGCCACCGCGGTGATTTCGCGCACCGAGTTCAATGCCGGCAAGTTTGCCCCAGGCGTGAGCGATGAAGTCGCGCTGGACATTGCCCTGGAAGCGATCGTTCAGTAATGAGGCGGGCGGTGCGGCCGCCCAGTGGCGCCGCACTGCTTTACGCGCGGCATGGCGCATGCCGGGGCGGGGGTGGAACGCATCGACAAAAGAGGACTGCGACATGGGACTCCTGATTGACGGGAAATGGCATGATCAGTGGTATGACACCGACTCCACGGGGGGCCGGTTCGTCCGTAGCGACGCACAATTTCGCAACTGGATCACGGCCGACGGCAGCGCAGGCCCCTCCGGTACAGACGGGTTCAAGGCCGAACCCGGCCGCTATCATTTGTATGTATCGCTCGCATGCCCGTGGGCCAGCCGCGCCATGATCCTGCGGGCCTTGAAAGGCTTGGAAGACATGATCAGCGTGTCCGTGGTCAATCCCTACATGGGCAGGCACGGCTGGACCTTCGAGCCTGGGCCGCGCGTCGTCGGCGACCCGGTTGTGCAGGCGGAATACCTGTACCAAGTCTATCTGAGCGCCCAGCGGGACTACAGTGGACGGGTGACCGTTCCTGTGCTGTGGGATCTCGAGCGCGGCGTGATCGTCAACAACGAGTCTGCCGAAATCATCCGCATACTCAATTCCGCATTCGATGGCGTGGGGGCGAAACCAGGCGACTATGCCCCCGTGGCCCTCTTGCCCGACATCGATGCAATGAATGCGCGTGTCTACGACGCCGTCAACAATGGGGTGTATAAGGCGGGCTTCGCTACCGAGCAGGACGTGTACGAAGAGGAAGTCGCCAAGCTCTTCGCCTGCCTGGACGAACTCGACGCATTGCTGGGGAAACAGCGCTATCTGGTGGGCGAACAAGTCACAGAAGCCGACTGGCGGCTGTTTACCACGCTGATTCGCTTCGATTCGGTGTACCACGGGCACTTCAAATGCAATTTGCGACGCCTGATCGATTACGACAACCTCTGGAGCTATACAAGAGAGCTCTATCAATGGCCCGGCGTGGCGGCGACGGTTGACTTCGATCACATCAAGCAGCATTACTATCGCAGTCATCACAGCATCAATCCCAACGGAATCGTGCCGGCTGGGCCCGTACTTGACCTTAGCCGACCGCCTGGCCGTAAGCCGGCGCCGGCGGGCGCAAACGCTCGTTCCTGATCCAGTGCGCTGCTCTCACACTGGGGCGCGCGCCCGCGCGGTCAGTCGTCAGGACAGAATATTAGGTGGGCCATGCATGAAGTAAAATGGATTGTTGTCACATTTCCATTACTTCTGTTCATATCATGGCTGTGCTCGAACGTACCCACCTCGAAATCTTGCGCGAAGTCGAGCGCCGCGGGACGCTGACTGCCGCTGCCCAGTCCTTGCACCTCACGCAGTCTGCGCTCAGCCATACCATCGCCAAACTGGAACGTCTGTTCGGCGTGGAAGTCTGGGTACGTGAAGGCCGGTCCCTGCGCCTGACGCAGGCGGGGGAATATCTGCTCGCATTGGCCGAACGCATGCTGCCGCAGTTTGAAGCGGCCGAAGCGTTCTTGGGTCAGTACGCTGTGGGGGAGCGCGGCACGCTGCGCATCGGCATGGAGTGCCATCCTTGCTATCAGTGGCTGCTCAAGGTGGTGTCCCGCTACTTGCAAAGCTGGCCCGACGTGGACGTAGACGTGAAGCAGAGGTTTCGCTTCGGCGGCATGGGGGCTCTGTTCAACTACGAGATCGATCTTGTCGTCACGCCCGATCCTCTGCATATGCCTGGCGTAAGTTATCTGCCGGTGTTTGACTACGAGCAGGTGCTGGTCGTGGGCGCCGCTCATCCCTTCGCCGGAC
>JAEWFK010000138.1 GCA_023388835.1 Pseudomonadota bacterium
CCGGCAGCCACGAAGGACACCGCAATGCCGCCATGACGCCGGCAATGAGCCGGGATGATAACGCCATGTCGAGGTTGAGCCGCGCCGGCATTCTGCTCGGTCGCTTGCGCTGGAAGGGGCTGCCGCATGTCCAGAAACCCTGTGGTTCTTTCTGGCGGGTCGCAAAGGAGGACGCCGACC
Organism: Pseudomonadota bacterium; assembly: GCA_023388835.1. Lineage (GTDB taxonomy): Bacteria > Pseudomonadota > Gammaproteobacteria > Burkholderiales > Burkholderiaceae_B > Yanghanlia. Next base: position 181 of record JAEWFK010000138.1, read on the forward strand.
TATGGCGGCGCGCATTGCGGGATCATCGTTTCCCGAAAGAGTGGGCAAGCTGGTGTCCCGCCGAGCAGACATTGGCGCAAACGGGCGTACCGCTATCGGACGGCGGCATTTGGCTGGCGGCCGGCAGTCTGTTGCGCCCGGCGAGCCTGGTTACGGCATTGCTGTCGCATGAGCGCATATCCGTCGGTGCTCACGGCGTGGCGGATCTAAGGCGCGGCAAGGAAGGGTGGTTGGCGATAGGAGAGGGTGCGTCCCTACTCGCGGAAGCGCCGCGCGTGGTTCTGGCCGCGGGGGCGGATACGCCGGCCCTGCTCGCGGCTGGCTTGCCGGAAATATCTTGCCGCAAGCTCACACGCATGCAACGCATGGGGGGGCAGGTCGCTTATTTCCGTGCCGGCTCGTTGCCGGCGAATCGCGCCATCGTGGCCGGTTCGGGTTACTGGCTGCCGGAAGACGATGGCATCCATGTCGGGGGCAGCACCTACACATTCGATCAGCCCGTCAGCGAGGTGTCGGAGCCCGGTTTCTCCGCCGTGGCCCAAAAAGTGGCCGAGCTGCTCGGGCTCGCCCCCTGTCGATTGGAAGCGGCGCGGGCGCAGCCCGACGGGTGGGCCGGCTGGAGAGCGTCGGTGAGCGACCATTTGCCCGTGGTGGGGCCCGCGGACGCGGAGGAATCGGTTTGGTTGGCTTGCGCCTATGGCTCGAGAGGCCTGAGCTGGATGACGCTGGCCGGCGAGGTCATGGCCGCGCGATTCGACGGCGAGCCGCAGGTGCTGGAGCGCGAATTGCTGCACGCGATCAGGCCCAGATAGGGACTCTATTCCATTCGAAATGTAGCGGGATTTTATTTTATAGCCCAAATCCGTCAGAATAGTGGCTTTTGAATGCTTATTGGGCCATGGCCCGAGGATTGCGCTGTGCCGCACGACTCTGATCACGTTCACGTTACCCCTCTGACCCATCTGGAATTCACCAACGCCACGTCCGCCAGGGCCGAGTTCAGCCTTCCAGAGGCTGGGCTCGCCCTTCAGGTCGAGGCGCATGCGCCGGGCGTCTATCGCGTACGCTGCGCGCCGCCCGACATCCTTCTCGCCCGCGAGGAAAAACCCAGCGCCCGGCAGAAAGCCTATGCCGAAATGCTTCTTGCGCGCGAGGAGTCCGTCGGCGAGATGGCGACCAGCTCCGCCGTGGGCACGGAAGGCTGGCGGTTGGAACAGGGCGAGATTGCCCTGGAAATCATGGCGGATCCGTTGCGATTCGCGCTTTATCGCGGGGACCGCTGCGTGCTGCGCAGCGTGGCGCAAGGCGCCTTGCAGAAAGGCGAGCGCGATGGCGCCACCTTATGGCGTCTCTCCACCGCGCTTGAAGATGACGACTATCTGCACGGCCTCGGCGAGAGCGCGGGCGACCCCGACCGCCGCGGCTGCAGTCTGATTTCCGACAATCCCGCTGCGCGGGCGGCTTCCTTGCTATGGAGCACCGAAGGCTGGGGCCTGTACGTCAATACGCTGGGCCGGGTGGAGTACGACCTGGGCGGCGAGACGGGCGACACCTGCAACTACGTCGTCCACGATGGTGTGCTGGACTTCTTCCTGTTCGCCGGCGAGCCGGGGGAGATCCTGAACCAGTTCACGGCCCTGACCGGCCGTGCAGGCCAGCCCGGGCTTTGGCCCATGGGGGTGTGGCTGGAGCAGGCGCCCGACATGTCCCTGGAAGACACCCTGGCCATTGTGGAATCCTTTCGCGCCAACGAATGGAGTGTCGATACGCTGCAGCTGGCCGCGCCCATGCCGTATGGCTTTCTCAGTGATAAGCCGGTGTTCGAATGGAGCGCCGAGCGTTTTGGCGATCCGCGCGAGCTCCACACTCGCCTGCAGAAGTCCGGTCTTCAACTGGCTGCGCCCACGCTTCCGGCGGTTTTGCAAGGCACACCGCTCTTCGAGGAATGGGAAGATCGCGGCTGGCTGCTGATCCGCGACGAAGACGGCGCTGCCTGCCTCTTTCCGGGTAACGAGTTCACGGGCGGCCGGCCTTACGGTCTGCTGGACCTCACCAATAAGGATGTCTACAAGCTGTGGGTGGAGCGCCAGCGCCAGGCGGTGGATGAAGGCCTGGGCGCCCTGGTCTGCAATGTCCAGACCGACATCCCCGATGATGTGACCGCCCGGGGCGGGGAGAGCGGAGCAGTCTTGCGCACGGTCTACCCGCTGCTCGCCCGGCGCGCCCTGTTCGACGCGGCAGCGGGCCACCGTACGCCCCAAGAAGGCGTGGTTGTCAGCAATGACCTTTTCCCGGCGGTCCAACGTTGCGCCTGGCAAGCAGGCCCGCGCTGCGAAAACAGCTGGTCGGGCATGGAGCAAAGCCTGCGTACGGCCCTCTCGCTGGGCGATAGCGGGATCCCTATTCAGACCCATCGCCTGGGTTCGGCGCAGCATGCGCTCGACGGCATGACGCCCGAGCTTTATATCCGGTGGCTGGCGACGTGTGTCTTCTCGGCGAATTTTTCGTTTCAGGGCGTGCCGGGACTGCTGCCATCCAGCTTCGATCCCGCCACACAGGAACTCGCGCGTCACTGGCTGCAGTGGCGCTATCGTCTGATTCCGTATGTGCTGGGCATCATCGAGGACGCGGTTCGCACAGGCCTGCCGGTCCAGCGCTCGATGGCGCTGAGTTTCCCGGCCGACCCTGTGGCTCAGGCCTGGGACACGCAATACCTGCTCGGGCCCGCCGTGCTTGTCGCGCCCATGCTCGAATCGGGCGAGACGGCGCGCGTCTACCTGCCTGAAGGTCAGGCTTGGTGGGACCTGAATACTGGCTGGCGTTACGAGGGCGGCACGGTCCTCGAGCTGGAATGCGGGCTCGATACCCTGCCGGTGTTCGGGCGTGAAGGCCATATGCTGTGTCTGGGGCCGGGAGGGCTGCATACCGCCGACTTCAACTCGGCACGCCTGCTCGACGAAGTCTGGATGTTCGGCATGCCCGAGCACAGTCCCGTCGTCATGCGCAACAAGATTCGTGTCATGCAGATGCAGGGCTCCAGCTACATCAAGGGCCTCGAAGGCCTGAAGATCCTGCCTTCCGAAGGTCTGGAGGTCAAGCGCCGCGGCGCGGAAGTACGCATTTCGCGGGCGCGCTGACACAGGGCCGGGTGACGGTTCGCCTCTTGGCGTCACCCGCCTCGGCCCGTGAATAGGGCGATTCGCTCGGAAGAGCCGGTCGTTTGACATTTCGGGCCGAAATGCGCCATAATTTGAGTCTTGCCTTTGTCGGGCGGGGGTCGTTAGCTCAGTCGGTAGAGCACCGGACTTTTAATCCGTTGGTCGCGCGTTCGAGCCGCGCACGACCCACCAAAAGACT
>JAEWFK010000142.1 GCA_023388835.1 Pseudomonadota bacterium
GAAGCCGTGAGGTCTTCCATGAATCGCGCCACTTCGATACGTTTGTCGTAAGGGACGTCCGGACTGGCGCGCAACACTTCTGACAAGGTGGCGGCGGTGGCGGGGTTGTGGTCTTCATCCGGTCCCGGCAGCGCGACAATGAGGCCTCCCGACACTTCGTGTGCCAGGCGGTGCATGTCGTAGATTTGCGTGGCCAACAAAAGCTTCCCGATATTCGAGAAAACCGGTTCAGGCATGAACGTCCGGGAATAAGGGTCGCAGCTTCCGTAGACGCTGGCGGCCACCCCGCAAGCGTAGAAACCTTCAGTGATCTTGATGAGCTCGACCATCGGATCGCGCAGGCTGGCTTTCTTGTCTGGATCCAGGCCATTGGCTTCACACATGAGGGCGCCCGCCCCGATGAGAAGGTCGCCGAAGCCCGCACGGGCTGCGATGCAACTGTGCCGATGATGCGTGGCATAGTTGTACGTGATGTCGCCCGAGAACTCCCATTCTCCTGCCAGAAACACCCGTTCCCAGGGAACGAAAACCCGCTCAAAGATAACGACTGCTGTCGCCTGCCCATACTTGCGAGAAAAGAGCGGGTCACCATGTTCCGGTTTCTCGCCCGGACGCCCGGCAGGGCGAGAAACCATCGTCAGTCCCGGCGCGTCGACCGGAACGGCACAACAGACCGCGAAATCGCCGTCTTGCTGCTGCATATTGCGCGAGGGCATGACCAGCAGCTCGTGCATATAGGGCGCGCCGGTGACGATGGCCTTCGTACCGGAAATCACGATACCCCGTGCGTTGCGTTCCACTATGTGGACGTAGGCATCGGGGTTGGGTTGATCGGCCGGACGCTTACTTCGATCACCCTTTGCATCGGTCATCGCGATGCCCACGGCGAGGTCCTGTTCCTGCACCGTTTCCAGATAGGCGCTGAAGCGCGCACTGTTCTCGGTAGAGCCTTGTGCATCGTCCATACGCGCGGCCGCTTGGGCGATTCCGTTCAAGGCATCATGGGTCAGGTAACGCTGGGCGCAACCGGTCTCCTGACATAAGACTCGCACAGCTTCCAGCTTGTTCAGGAGATCGCCTGCGGCTTCGTTCACGTACAGCATGCGATTGACGGACTTGGCACGACCGGTCTGCTGAGCCAGCATGAGCGGCGCTTTCTCGGTATCCAGCGCAAAGTCGTAGCTGACCGCAAGCGCGTTGATGCCAGGCTGAAGCATCGGCTCGTCGGCAATGGATTCAACCAGCCTGCCATCCAGGTATACGCGAGGACGATATCGGCGCAGGGACTCCTGATACGCCTTGCCGTCCATGAGGCCGGATGTATCCATGATGGGCGCCACCGACGCCGCGCCACTCGAAGGGTGATTCATGATCGTCTCCTGAACATTATATTGACAATTAAACACTGTTCAATCTGAAGCGATAGCGTAGAATCCGACGTCATTATGGTCAAGCCGGAATTTTCTATATGAAGTCAGTCGACACGGAGGCCGGGTTCTCTCAGGCCCGCGCGCAGCGGGAAAGTGCGGTGAGTGAAACCCGCCGCAATCTCATCCTTGACGCGGCGCGTTCGGCTTTCCTGGATCTGGGACTGGATGGCGCCAGTCTGCGGGAAATCGCCAAGCGGGCGGGCTACACACCGGGCGCGATCTACACTTACTTTGCCAATCTGGAAGAAATCTACGGCGCCTTGCTTTCGGAGTCGCTGCTACGGCTGAAAGAGGCCGTGGATGCGGCCGCGTCGCACGATCACGTTGAATCCTCTGGGCATGCTCTGCATGCGAAGGCACGGGCCTTCTATTTGTTTTACCGCGATCACCCTAAAGACCTTGATCTCGGCTTTTACCTATTCAACGGCGTTCGCCCGCGCGGCTTGACTCCGGAACTGAATCGCAAGCTGAATGGGCAGCTGCTGAGTGCCTTGCAACCCCTTCAGCAGAGCCTGGAGGCCTCAGGTGTGCCGCACCAGGACGCCATTGCCGAGACTACCGGCATCTTTGCGCATATCGTCGGTACGCTCATGCTGAGCAATACGGGCCGGATTCGGCTCTTCGGTCAGGACCCGGACCATTTGTTTGAACGGCATATGGATGCAGTCGTGGAACGTGTCAGCGCTCGACGCGACGGCGCCGAGCTTCATGCCTCGCAGGCCGAACACGCATCATGATCTGATGGACTCGTCCGCCCAGCGGGCGCGCACGGCCAGTATTTCGGGCAGGCAGTCCAGGAAGGCGGCCACGATCTCAGGGTCGAAGTGCTTGCCGCTTTCATTTCGAATGTGGGCGAGCGCTTCGTCAACCGACCATGCCCGCTTATAGGCGCGTTCGCTGGTCAAAGCGTCGAAGACATCGGTGATCGCCACCACGCGGGCGGCATGCGGTATGTCTTCGCCGGCTAGACCGTCGGGATATCCACTGCCGTCCCATTTCTCGTGGTGATGCATGGCGATGGTGGCCGCCATGCGCAGCAGGCCGGTGGGCTGGTCTCCCAGGATGCGGGCACCGATCACGGTATGCTGCCGCATGATCGCCCATTCTTCGTCGGTAAGCTTGCCAGGCTTGCAGAGTATTGCCTCGGGAATTCCGATCTTGCCGATGTCGTGCATGGGCGCCGCATGCAGCATTTCATCGGCTTCATACTCCGAGTATCCCAGCGCGAGCGCGAGAATGCGCGTGTAGTGGCTCATACGAATCACGTGCGTGCCGGTCTCATTGTCCTTGTACTCCGCCGCCCTTCCCAAGGTCTGCACGAGCTGCAGGCGGCTCTGCAGCACTTCGTCGGCCTGGACGAGCGAAAGATGGGTGCGGACCCGCGCCCGCACGATATGGGGATTGAAGGGCTTGCCGATGTAGTCGACTGCTCCCAATTCCAGACCCGTATGCTCGTTGGCGACATCCGCCAGCGCGGTCACGAAAATGACCGGGATTGCGGCCATCGTCGGGTCTGCCTTCATGGCCATGCAGACCTGGTAACCGGAAAACTCCGGCATCATGACGTCCAGCAATACCAGGTCGGGTCGATCAGAGCGCACGAGCTCCAGCGCCGACCGGCCATCCTTGGCGAACAAGAGTCGGTAGTTATCCTGGAGAGTATGGCGCAGCACCTGCAGATTGCTCGGCTCATCATCAACCAGCAGCAGTGTCCGGCGCTGGTCCCTCGAGTGCTTCATATCATGTTTCCTCAGTAATGGCGGGGCACCCATGCTCGGCGATGAGCGCGTCCAGCAAGGCGGCGGCCTCGCGGAACTCGAAGGCATCCAGGGCCGCCCGCAGCTCAGAGGCCCGCTTGCGTTCGCCCAATGTCTCCAACCCCTGGCACACGGTGTCGAGCAAGCCATCATCCAGTTCATTGCTCGCCATGACTTCCTGCAGCGCCTGCAGCGAAAGCACCAGACTGGAATCGGCCTGTGCCGGTACAGACGGCGCCGAAAAAGATTCGGCGGAACGATCAAGCGCATCATACGCATCGGCTTCTGCGGCGACTTCCCGCCGGACCTTCGCCAAGCGCTCGCGCAGCGCCGGAATGCGCTGCAGAACCTCATCTTCATGCCCGGCGCGCAGCAGGTCTTCCATCTCGCCGGCGAGCGCCGCCACAGCCGGCAGCGCCAGATTGGCCGCGGCGCCGCGCATGCCGTGCAAGCTGAAACGTAGCTGCTGCAAATCCGTATCCGATCCTGCTTGCGGCGGCAGCGGATATTTGTCGTCCAGGGAACTCAGGAAACGGTGCAAAGCCCCGGCCAGCCGATCCCGGTCGCCCCATAGCGACACACCTGTGCGCCAATCGATGCCGACTTGCGCAGTCGCCGCATGCAAGGCGTCTTCAACGGCCTCGGATGGCGGCGCCGCATCGAGAACGCGGGCAATTTCGCCGAACAGATTGGGCACGTCCAGCGGCTTGAGAGCGAATCCGTCCATGCCCGCCTGTAGTGCCGCCCGCCTGTCCTCCTCCATGACGCTGGCTGTCAGCGCAAGGATGGGCGTCGGCCTTGCGCCGTGCGTCCGTTCGTACTGGCGGATGAGCCGAGTAGCCTGCAGGCCGTCGATACCCGGCATGTGCACGTCCATGAGCACCACATCGAAATCCCCTTCCGTGAATCGCTCCAACGCTTCGTTGCCGTCTTGCGCCATCGTCGCCCGATGTCCGCCGGCTTCCAGGGTCAAGGCCAGCAGCTCCAGGTTTTGCGGGACATCGTCGGCGATCAGGATGTTCAGCGGGGGCAGCGCCAGTGGCGCGGGATCGGGCTCACACGCGGCGGGAGCTTGACCGACCGGCAGAGGCAGGCGCACGTGGAAGATGCTGCCTTGCCCCGCAGCGCTCTCCACGTCGATCTCGCCGCCCATCAGTTCCACGAGCTGGCGCGCGATGGTGGTGCCGAGTCCAGTTCCGCCAAAACGGCGGCTGATCGAGGCATCTGCCTGAGTGAACGGCGCAAAAATCGATTCCACCTGTTGCTGCGTCATGCCGATCCCCGTATCACGGACCTGCACGTGCACGATGTCTGAATCGCGCGCGAACACCACGTCGATACCGCCCGTCTCGGTGAACTTGATGGCATTCCCCACCAGATTGGTCAGCACCTGAAGCACACGCAAGGGGTCGCCGCGGAAGTGGACCGGCATGTCCGTCGGATAATGAGTGCTGAGAGTCAGATGCTTGGCCTGCGCCGCCAGCCGCATGGACGACTCGATCTGCATGGCCAGCCCTTTCAAGGAGAAGTCGGTGGATTCGAGCTCCAACCGCCCTTTTTCCATCTTGGTGGTGTCGAGAATGTCGTTCAACAAGCGAAGCAGCGAGCGCGAAGCTTGTCGGACCGTATTCAGATGGTTGCGCTGCACGGCCGTAAGGTCGCTCTGCAACAGCAGCTCCGTGAAGCCGATGATGGAGTTCATGGGAGTGCGGATTTCATGGCTCATATTGGCCAGGAAGGTGCTCTTGGCGGCGGCTGCCTGCTCGGCCCGCTCGGCCGTTTCACGCAGCGATGCTTCCAGGCCATGCCGATCGCTGATGTCAGTCACGAAGCCCACAAATAGCAGCTCGCCGGGCAGGTCGACCCGCCCGACCGCCAGCCGCATAGGCATATGGCTGCCGTCCTTGCGCAAGCCCGTGACCTCTCGTCCACTCCCAATGATCTTGGCCTTGCCCGTCGTCATGTAGTTGTGCAGGTAACCGTCGTGCGCCGACTGATAGGGCTCGGGCATCAACATCTTGATGTTGCGGCCGATCACTTCTTCGGCCTTCCACCCGAATAGCCTTTCGGCCGAATGGTTGAAGTCTTGAACGATGCCGGAGCTGTCGATGGTGATGATGCCGTCCACCGCAGTGTCGAGCGTGGCGCGCAGGCGTGAACTGCCCTCCTCCATCCGGCGGAACAGCTCCTGTGAACGGATCAGACCGTTCACCGCTCCCACCATGATCGTCACAGTGAAGACGAACGAAGACAGAATGAACGAGACATAGGTGGCGTTCAGTAGTACGCCGGAATCCGTCACACCGGGCTCCCCGATGAATCTGACCGCTGCCATGCCTGTGTAGTGCATGCTGGCTATCGCCAGCCCCAGTACGGCGCCGCTGATCAGCAATCGAGGGATACGGCCCAGAGAAGTGCGCAACAAACCATAGCGGACCCAGAGCGCAATGATTGCCAGGCCAACGGCCACGAAAATGGACAATGAGAAGGCGATGGGTTCGTAGCGCATCACCAGCGGCGTCTGCATGGCGGCCATACCGCTGTAGTGCATTGCTCCGATGCCCAGGCCGACGAGCGTACCGCTGCCGACGAACCGGCGGCCGGAGACCCTTGCCATGGACAGCATCCGTAATGCGAACCACGAAGCCGCACAAGCCGGCAAGACGGAAACCAGGGTGAGTCCCGTCGAGTATCGCACTTGCGTAGGGAGCTCAAAAGCCAGCATGCCGATGAAATGCGTCGTCCAGACGCCGCCGCCCAG
>JAEWFK010000145.1 GCA_023388835.1 Pseudomonadota bacterium
TTCCGAATATCATCGAAACCGGCCACTCCCGCTTCCCGGTCTACGAAGACGACCGGGACAATATCGTGGGCATCCTGTTGGCCAAGGACCTGCTGCTTTCCCTCAGCAATCCACAACTCGACTTGCGTCCCCTGATACGCCCCGCCGTATTCATTCCCGAAACCAAGCGGCTCAACGTCCTCCTACGCGACTTTCGCAGCAGCCGCAACCATCTGGCCATCGTGATCGACGAGCACGGCGGGACCGCCGGCCTTGTTACCATGGAAGACGTCCTGGAACAGATCGTGGGCGAGATCGAGGACGAATACGATGAAGACGCCGAGAAGACTATCTTCCAGACGGGCGCCAACAGCTGGCGCGCCATGGGCATCACCGAAATCGAAGTCTTCAACAAGACCTTCGGCACGCAGCTTCCCGACGATGACTACGATACCGTCGGCGGCTGGCTGGCCGCTGAACTGGGGCGTATTCCGCGCCGTGGCGACAGCCTCATCCATGCCGGCCTGAACATCACTGTCGTCGGCGCTGACGCCCGACGCGCCTTGTGGCTGCATATCCAGCTCGACACGCCAGACTCCGAGCAGCCGGTAACGGCAAGCGACCAGTGATCTTCCGGAACCCCGCCTGCACTGACCGACGGACCCTCAAGCCGTGAATCTGCGCCAATATTTCGCAAGCCCCAACGCCTTGCGGCACGGCCTGCTGCTGTCCGCCGGCGCCATCCACGCGCTGTCCTTCGCGCCCTATCCCCTGCCTGGCTGGGCCCTGCCCTACATACAGATCGCCTGCCTGGCCTATTTAGCCCGCCACACCTTGCAGGCCGCGGGCGCTCGTGGTGTCGCGCTACACGCTGTCCTGTTTGGTTTCGGCCACTTCGCTGTCGGTCTGTACTGGCTCTACATCAGCATGCACGAGTATGGAGGCATGCCGCTGGCCATGGCGGTCGGCACCGTTCTGCTGTTTGCCCTGCTGCTTTCTCTGTACGGCATGCTGGCCTGCTTGCTGTCGTGGCGACTGCTGCGCGGCCGCATACGCCCCGATCCGGGCGCCGCCCTATGGGCGGCGACGGTATGGGCGTCATGCTGGGTGCTCGGCGAATGGCTGCGCGGCACGCTTTTCACCGGCTTTCCATGGCTCAACATTGGCTATGCGCATGTCGAAGGGGTATTTGCGCCGTGGGCCGCCGTCGTGGGCGTCTATGGCGTTGCGTGGCTGGCCGCCTTTGCCTCGGCGTCGGTCGCGTTCATGGTCCTGGCCCGCAACAGCGGGCGTGATGTCCAGGCGGCCACCGCGCTGGCTGTCAGCCTCCTGACCGGCATCGCGGGCATTGTCCTCTCGCACATCGCATGGGCCCGCCCCTATGGCGAACCCGTGATGGTACGGCTGGTGCAGGGCAATATCCCGCAATCGCAGAAATTCGATCCGCAGTTGATCGAGCGCGGCATCGCCGACTACATGATGCTGGCAGGCCTGGAGCCCAAGGAAGGCGGCCGTGAGCCCGACCTCATCGTGTTGCCGGAGACCGTCGTACCGTTGCTGCAGGACCGGGTGCACCCGCAAGTGTGGGAGGGTTGGATCGAGGTCGCCCGCAAACGCGACGCCACCGTACTGATGGGCGTGCCCCTGCACGACCGCCAGGATGGCCATGATCGCTACACCAACAGCACCATCGCCTTCGACGGCCAAACATCGACCGAAGCGATCACTGGAACGCAGTTGACGCGGCGCTACGACAAGGTCCACCTCGTTCCCTTTGGTGAATTCGTGCCCACGGGCTTTCGCTGGTTCGTTGACACCATGAGCATTCCGCTCGGGGACTTCGACCGCGGCACGCTGGGCCAGACGCCGATGCCCATTGCAGGCCAGAAGGTGGCCTCCAACATCTGTTACGAAGACGTATTCGGCGAAGAGATCATCCAGGCCGTGAGCAGCGATGTGGACGCGGGCGGCGCGAGCATGCTGATGAATGTCAGCAATCTGGCATGGTTCGGGGACTCATGGTCACTGCGCCAGCACCTGCAGATTTCCCGCATGCGTTCGATCGAAACGGCCCGTCCCATGTTGCGCGCAACGAATACCGGGATGACGGCGGCCATTGCCCCCAATGGAGTGGTCCGGGCCGCCCTGCAGCCCCATGTCAAAGGCGTGCTCGATGTGGAAGTGCAGGGAATGGCGGGACTCACGCCTTACGTCAGGTGGTCGAATCAGCCGATACTGATGCTTTGCATGCTGGTGGTCGGAGTCGGAATATGGACGTCCCGCAGCAAGGTCTCGAAGCGTTCGCCGTCGACAGGCCGCGAGAACAAATAGCCCTGCGCAAAGTCGCAGCCGGCCGCCAGCAGCAGGTCGCGCTGAGCCGTCGTTTCCACGCCTTCAGCGACGACCTTGAGTCCCAGACGATGCGCCATGACGATCATCGCTTCGCACAATACGAGATCTTCGGACTGCGGCGCCAGATTGCGTATGAAACTCTGGTCAATCTTGATGCAGTCGATGTCGAAGCGCTTCAGGTAGGACATCGACGAATAGCCCGTCCCGAAGTCATCAAGCGCCATCTGTACGCCGGCATCGCGAAACGCGATCAGTTTTCCCGAGACGTCTGAATCGGCGTCCATGAGCAGGCGCTCGGTGATCTCGACCACGACGTG
>JAEWFK010000047.1 GCA_023388835.1 Pseudomonadota bacterium
CGTCGAATGATGCGTTCAATGGAACGAATCGGCGGCAGGTGCCGGAAGGCGGGGCCACGGCCCCGATTGCTGCGCCACGTGGGCGTGTATTCGGTAGTGCGCGTGCCGGAAACCGGCTTGCTTGCGCGCTGAGAAAACCGCCCTGGGGGGCAGTCTGCGTATCGGACCCTACGACAGGGGGCGTCGCGTGGCCGCTCTAAAAATAACATTGTAACACCGCGCCGCCGCAATGGCTAGGGTTTTCCTTGATGGACGGCTATATCCCGGCTCTTCAGTCGCAGGGGGCAAACAAGCTATCATTCCAAAATTCGTATTCCAATTTTTTGTCCAACTCGCATGAAGATTCTCGTTACCGGCGGCGCCGGTTTCATTGGCTCCGCCGTCGTTCGCCACATCGTCGACAACACGTCGGATTCGGTCGTCAACCTCGACAAGCTCACTTACGCGGGCAACCTGGAATCGCTCGCGCATGTTTCGGGCGACCCCCGCTACGCTTTCGAGCAAGTCGACATCTGCGACGCCACCGAGGTGGCCCGGGTGTTTCGTGAGCACCGGCCGGACGCCGTCATGCACTTGGCAGCCGAATCGCACGTGGACCGCTCCATCGACGGCCCAGCCGATTTCATCCAGACTAATATCGTCGGCACCTACACGCTGCTCGAAGCCGCAAGGGAATACTGGCGAGCCCTCGGCGAAGATGAACGCAATGCCTTCCGCTTCCACCACATTTCCACGGACGAAGTCTATGGCGACCTGGAAGGTCCTGAAGACTTGTTCCTGGAGACCACGCCCTACGCGCCCAGTTCCCCGTATTCGGCAAGCAAGGCCAGTTCGGACCATCTGGTGCGTGCGTGGCGCCGAACCTTCGGCCTTCCCACTCTGGTGACGAACTGTTCCAACAACTACGGCCCTTATCACTTTCCCGAGAAACTGATTCCTCTCGTGATCCTGAATGCTCTTGAAGGCAAACCGCTGCCGGTCTACGGCAAGGGCGATCAGGTGCGCGACTGGCTGTATGTGGAAGACCACGCACGGGCGCTGTACCAGGTGGTCACCGAAGGGGTGGTCGGTGAAACCTACAACATCGGCGGGCACAACGAAAAGCGCAACATTGAAGTGGTCCGCGCCATTTGCGGCCTGCTCGAAGAATTGCGGCCCGAGAAACCGGCGGGCTTGGGTAATTACACCGATCTGATCACTTTCGTCGCTGATCGGCCGGGGCACGACCTGCGCTATGCCATCGACGCCGGGAAGATTCAGCGTGAACTGGGTTGGTCGCCGAGCGAAACCTTCGAGACCGGCCTGCGCAAGACCGTGCAGTGGTATCTGGACAATCAGGAATGGTGCCGCCACGTTCAAGACGGTAGTTACCAGCGCGAACGACTGGGCTCGCAGCGCTGATCAATTCGTTCCTGTGCCTTAAAGCGCGTGTGGCTCAGCTGCGAGCGCGCTAAGGCTCTTCCCCGGCGCTTCTTCCCTGCGCGTCGATTTCCCCGCCAGCTTCGCCCGGAGTTTGGTCCATGCCTTGTCATGCAGGGGCAGAAGCAGGACATTGCAAATCGGTTCCACGACGGCCGCGACTCCGCCCACGGCCAGAGAACCGGTGAACCCATAGGTGACTGCAAAGGCCACCGACATATGTAGCATTACTTGGCTGCTCTTCTGTGCGAGCGCGATCATGAGAGTTTCCTGCTGTTTACGTTTCCGCAAATGATAACGGTTCTCGTTTAAGCAAGAAAATTCATATTCTTTATCGGCGCATTAGCGATTCACTATGAACGCCGATCCGCTTCACGGGGTGTGCTTCTCAGTGATCGAGGGGACACCTTGATGGGATGAGCGCCCGCGCCATGTGGAATTCCGATGAGGTCCTGGGGAATTTACACATTGTTCAATCCGAATAGCTTGGATACACTCGGCCGCGGGAGACTACACATGACCAACCAGCACTCGTGACGCCCGTCTCGTCCCGCCTTTGGCGAGCCACGCTCGATCTTGGCCTGCGCAAGAAAGTCGCCGTCGTTTTCGTCGGGATGCTGCTGTTTGCAGGCGTGAACCTCGGTCTGCTGCACCGCATGCTGCAGGACTTCAATGGTGTGGCGGCAACCGCTACGGTCGCGGGCAATATGCGCATGTTGGGCCAGAAACTCGCTTACGAGACACTGTCGGTCAGCAGCGGGCTGGATGAACTGCACGAAGGCATAGAGCACGACATCATCGATTTCGAAGCCGCTTATCTGGTGCTGCGCAGTGGCGGAGGCGTGTTCGGTGAAACAATAAGGCCGCTCGCCAATGAGCACACGCAAGTCATGTCGGCAGTCTGGTTGTCATGGCAACAGTATCGTGACCTGATCCGCGCCACGTTGGACCCTTCTTCCCGCAGCACGCTGGACCGTTCTTCCCGCGCCGCGCCCGACTTGTTGGAACGCCAGAAGACTTTGGCGGGCATCGCGGCCACGCTTCTGGAACGCACAGACGTTCTCATTCGTGACCTCGTGCAGGAAGCCCAAGCCACGCAGCAGGGCGTTCTGCACAATATGTACCTGCTGCTGCTCATCAACGCTGTGGCGCTGCTCGTGACGTATCTGGCGGTCAGCGCTCAGTTCGTGGAGCCGCTGCAACGCCTGGCCTGGCATTGCCGCGAGCTGGGCAAGGGCAACTATTGGGAACGGACGCTGCACAGGCCGGGCGACGAGATCGGCCAGCTCGCCCAGGCGCTGAACCAGTCGGGACAGCAGATCGGCGAGTTGATGAAGGCGGTCGAACGCGAGCGCAAAGAACTGCGCCGCACCAGCGCGATGTTCCAGGGCTTGGCCCGCAATGCCGTGACGGGTGTGTTCGTCATGGATGCGGAAATGCGATTTCGCTACGTGAACCGAAAGATGGCCGAAATGTTCGGCTACAGGCCCGAGGAAATGGCCGATGGGCTGACGGTGCGTGATCTGCTGGCGGTGCCCGGTTCCGATGAACGACAGGGGGCGGGCGCGGCCGACGGGCGCCCGGGGCGCGGCACGATCAATACTTCGCATTACCAGACGCGTGCCCTGCACCGGGATGGCACGGCGCTGGACATCGAGGTGTTCACATCCCGCATGGCGCTCGATGGTGCGCCCGCCATTATTGGAATCGTGCTGAACGTCACCGAACGCAAGAAAGCGGAAGCGTCGGAGCGGCGGGCAGCCCTGGTGTATTCCAATACCAGCGAAGCGGTCGTGGTGACCGATTCCAACGGCATCATTCTGGACATCAACCCGGCTTTCACGGCAATCACCGGGTATGCGTTCGCCGAAGCAGCCGGCCGCAGCGTGAGCCTGCTTTCCTCCGGTCGGCACGATGCTGATTTCTACCGTGACATGTGGGCGAGCTTACAGGAAACCGGCAAATGGTCGGGGGATATCTGTAACCGGCGCAAGAACGGTGAGGACTATATCGAGCGCCTGACTATCGACACTTCGTATAACGAGGACGGTTCCGTCAACTGCCATATCGGCCTGTTCTCCGATGTGACAGCCGAGCGGCTCAAGGAAGAGACCATCTGGCGTCAGGCGCATTTCGATCATCTCACGGGTCTGCCGAATCGCCAGATGTTCCACGAAGAGCTGTTGCGAGCCATGGCGCAGGCTGATCGGGACGGCCGCAGCCTGGCACTGATCTACCTCGACCTGGACCTCTTCAAGGAAGTGAACGATTCGCTGGGCCACGATCAGGGCGATGAGCTTCTGAAGGAAGTGTCCGCGCGCTTGAAGGCTTCAGTCAGGCAGGGTGACACGGTGGCCAGACTGGGGGGAGACGAGTTCACGTTGATCCTGACCCAAGTGGAAGCGCTCGAAGCGGTGGAAGATCTGTGCAAGCGAGTGCTTGGAGCCGTCGCGGAGCCCTATGTCCTGGGCCACCATATCGTGAACGTTTCGGCCAGTGCGGGCATCACCCTGTACCCGCGCGACGCCGTGAACATCACCGACCTGCTCAAGAATGCGGATCTCGCCATGTATGGCGCCAAGGACTCAGGTCGCAATCAGTATCGCTACTTCTCGCTGGTGATGCAGCGAGAGGCGCAGGAGCGGCGAGAACTGCTGCGCGAACTTCAGGAGGCCCTGGATCGGCGCGAATTCGAACTGTATTACCAGCCCATCGTCGATCTCGCCACGGGCCGAATCCGCAAGGCCGAAGCCTTGTTGCGCTGGCATCATCCCCAACGCGGCATGGTCTCGCCGGTCGACTTCATCCCCGTCGCCGAAGATTCGGGGCTCATCGTTCCGATCGGCGACTGGGTGTTCCGTTCCGCCGCGAGCCAGGTGGCCGAATGGCGGCGCCGCCACGATGCCGAATTCCAGGTGAGCGTGAATGTGTCGCCCGTGCAATTCATGTCGGAAGAACTCGACCCCGCCGAATGGATCGCCTACGCCAGCAGCCAGGGTCTCACAGGTGCCACGGTGCTGGTCGAAATCACCGAAAGACTATTGATGAAGGCCGACGGAGCGTCCAAGAACAAGCTGCTCGCATTTCGCGATGCGGGAGTCCAGGTGGCGCTGGACGACTTCGGAACGGGTTATTCGTCGCTGTCCTATCTCAAGCGATTCGACATCGATTTCATCAAGATCGACCAGCTGTTCGTGCGCAATATCACCGCAGACAGCGATGACCTTGCACTTTGTCAGGCCATCATTGTCATGGCCCACCGCCTGGGCCTTAAAGTCGTGGCGGAAGGGGTGGCCACCGAGGCGCAACACGAGCTGCTGCTGCGCGCCGGCTGCGATTACGCCCAGGGATTTCTGTATTCCCAGCCGCTGCCGGCGGCGCGGTTCCAGCGCTTGCTTGCCGCTGACAGCGCGATCCTGCAAGCAGCCGGTAGTGTCAGTCCAGCGCCATGACCTTGCGGATGTCTTCTGTGCTTTGTTCAGGGGTCTGCTCGTGGCGCAACGCCATGCGCAACGTGCCATTACGGTCGAAGACGTAGGTGAGTGCCGTATGCTCCATGGTGTAGGAGTCTCCCGTGGGTACTTTGGCGTAGTAGACGCGATAGGCCTTGGCGACATCAGCCGTCTCTTGAGCATCGCCGTAAAGGCCGATGAAACTCGGATCGAAGGCCCGAACATATTCGCGCAGAACTTCGGGTGTGTCGCGTTCGGGATCGACGGTGATGAAAAGCACCTGCAGCTTATCGCCGTCCGGGCCGAGCAGGGATTTGATCTGCGAAGCATTGACGAGGGCGGTGGGGCAGACATCCGGGCATTGGGTGAAACCGAAGAACATCAGCACGGTCTTGCCCTTGAAGTCTTCCAGCGTTCTGACGTTTCCTTCCGGATCCTTCAGCTTGAAGCCTTCGCCGAAGGTCGCGCCCGAGAGGTCGATGCCATGGACGTCCTGCAGGCTCGCTTCCGACTTACCGCATGCGGTCAGGGTGAAGGCGAGCACGGTGGCGCTCAGCGCAGCCAGCAGGGTTCTGCGTTGGTGGAAAAGACGGGCGAGTGGCATGGGTGCTCCAGAGAACTGCGATACGCAAATTAAAAGCTTACCGGAAACGCGGCGCCGTTCCTTGATGCAGATTGCGCCGGCGGCTCGTGGCTAGGGGATTACACTAGTGTTTTACCAAGGGTCATCCGAATTCACAATGGAACAGCGTCTCGTCGAGATAGAAATGAAGGTGCTCGGCCTTGAAGACACCGTGCAGAGCCTGAACGATCGGCTCTACGAGCAGCAGAAGGAGCTCGACGCCCTGCGATCCCTGTGCCGAATGCTGCTCCATCGCCTGGACGAACAGAGTGCGGGCAGCGCACGCACGCCGGTCGACGAGCGGCCGCCGCATTATTAAGGCCGGGCGCAGCGAAAAAGAAGAGAGGGCGGCGGAATGACGCAGGAACGGGGCGGCTGGTCGGAGTTGCTGTCGGGGCGCAATGGCTTACGCTCGCTGGCATTGGCGGGCGGCGTTGCCGTTCATGCGATCAACGTCTACATGGTGACCACCATCTTGCCATCGGCAGTGCGGGACATCGGCGGGCTCGCCTATTACGCCTGGAACATGACGCTGTTCGTGGCCGCATCCATTTTCGGATCAGCCATCACCCCCCGGCTATTGTCGGGTACCGGTCCTCGTCGCGCGCTTCTCTGGGCCATCGCCATTTTTGCGGGCGGCAGTATTGCTTGCGGTCTTTCCCTCACCATGCCGTGGATGCTGGCCGGGCGCACCGTGCAGGGCCTGGGCGGAGGCCTGATGCTGGGTCTGAGCTATTCCTGCGTGCGTCTGCTCTTCGAGGAGCGTTTGTGGTCGCGCGCCATGGTGCTGGTATCCAGCATGTGGGGGGTGGCCACCCTGGCCGGCCCGGCGATCGGCGGGATATTCGCGCAGTCAGGTTATTGGCGCGGGGCGTTCTGGGCCATGCTGCCGATCTCGGCAGGGCTTGCCGCCCTGGTCCTGTCGCAGGTGACCAGCCCGCCGCGCCAACGCAGCCGCGCGACCGCGCCGGTTCCCTTTGGCAAGATCGCGGTTCTGGTAATGACCGTGATGCTCGTGTCCATGGGCAGCCTATCGCCTTTCTGGGTCTGGAATGTCCTTTCCATCGTGGCCGGTGCAGCGCTTACCGTGGCGATTGCGCGGGCGGACCGTCAATCGGAACGGCCCCTGTTGCCGCAGGGCTCTTATGAGCCCGGGTCGGCGCTGAGCAGTCTGTATGCCTGTATTGCCCTCCTGAGCATTGGCGTGTGCACTGAGATCTATATCCCCTATTTCCTGCAGGAGATACACGGGCAATCGCCCCTCGTAGCCGGGTACTGGATGGTGCTGATGTCCGCCGGCTGGACTGCCGGTTCTTTCATCAGTTCCGGCCGCAAAAAGCCGCAAGCGGACGCATTGATGCGTGTGGGCCCGTGGTTGTCCGCGGCGGGCCTGCTGGCCTTGGGCGGAATGATGCCGATGGGGGCGGGGGGCAGCATTGTGCTGGCGATGGCGGTGCCGCTCTTTGCAGTAGGCGTGGGCGTGGGGCTGTGCTGGCCGAACATGCTGACCCGCATCTTCAAAGCAGCTCCGTCGGGACAAGAAAACATCGCGTCGGCGGCCATCACCACCTTGCAGCTTTATGCCATTGCGCTGGGTTCCAGCCTGGCGGGTCTGGTGGCGAACGTGGCCGGCTTGGCCGACCCGGGCGGGGTGGAAGGCTCGCGTCAGGCGGCGCTTGCTTTGTTCGTGGTGTTTGCTGCCGCACCCGCCGCAGCCGGCCTCATGTCCAGAGGCGCGCGGCGGGCGCAGGGCGCCTGAGTCTCGCAGAATCAGGGGAAGGTGGCCGGGTCGGGCCCGCCGCGCCCCTCGGCGGAATCGAGCCCGGAAATTGCGGCCATGTCCTGGGCAGAAAGCTCGAAATCGAAGATGGCCATGTTCTCGCGCAGTCGTTCCGCCTGCGTGGATTTGGGGATGATCATATTCCCCAGTTGCAGGTGCCAGCGCAGGATCACCTGGACGACGCTGCGCTGCAGTCGGGAAGCGATCTGGACAAGAACGGGATCCTGACAGAGCTTGCCGCGGGCGATGGGGCTCCATGCCTCGGTAATGATTCCGTTGTCCGCATGATAATGACGCAGCGCTTGCTGCTGAAAGCGGGGATGGAGCTCGACCTGGTTCACCACGGGCTGGACGCCGGTTTCGTCCAGCAGCCTCTGCAACTGCGCTTCGTTGAAATTGCACACACCGATTGATTTTGCCAAGCCTTCGTCGCGCAGCCGGATCAACCCTTCCCATGCCTGCACGAAGAGATCCGCCTTCGGCACGGGCCAGTGGACGAGGTAAAGATCCACGTAGTCCAGGCCCAGACGTCCCAGGCTCGCCTCGAACGCTGGCCGCGACGTTTCGTGAGCGTGAGCGTCGTTCCAGAGTTTGGTAGTGATGAACAGTTCTTCGCGCGGGACCCCGCATTCCCGGATGCCGCGGCCCACGCCTGCTTCATTCTCGTAGATCGTGGCGGTGTCGATGGAGCGATAGCCCAGTTCCACCGCTAGGCGCACGATTTGCGCCGCCGAGTCGTCAGGGATTTGCCACGTGCCCAGTCCCAGGGAAGGGGCGGTTCGACCGTCATGGAATGTCTTGATCTGCAAAGGGTCAGCCATTCGACCTCCTGATGATATGTGCGCGGCAAAGGAGCGCACAAGGGTTCGAACCGGCGATTATAAGTCGCCGCTGAGACAGGTGGCCTGCCCGTTCCACCGTATGTCCGAGGCAATTTCGCCACTAATATTCGTTACGGCCATATAACCGATAGTTAATATTTGTCATATGTATGTTACGTCTGCTATCGTAAGAGCGATCAAAAGACCATCAAGCAGGACATGGAAATTCGCCAATTCGAGGCCTTTGCCGCCGTTCACGCCTCCGGGAGTGTGACAGCTGCCGCGCGCCTGCTCGATCGCTCGCAGCCGGTCGTCAGCCGCCAGCTGCAGGACCTCGAACAGGAACTCGGCTTCACCTTGTTCACGCGTACGCGGCCCCAAGTGACTTTGACTGAGCAAGGGCGGCAGTTTCTTGATGAAGTGCGCAATGTGCTTTCCGGGCTCCAGCAACTCGAGACCCGTTCGCGCGAAATCGCCGAAGGCCGGCCGCGCCCCATCCGGATTGCTTCTTCATTGTCCTTGAGTGTGAGTCTTCTGCCCGCCGCGCTCGCCGAAATGGAGGCCATAGCGCCCGTTTTCGAACGTCAGCTCCACGCAGAAGTCATCGCTGCGGCAAACATCGTCGAAGCGCTGCATCATGGTGATATCGACCTCGCCTTCACCAGCCTGCCGCTTGAGCTGGACCGCTGTCGTCTGCACTGGTGCGCACAGGCCGCCTGCCAGGTGGCGCTGCCTGAAGGCCACCCCCTGGCTGCCGAAGCCACGGTCAGCGCACTGCAGCTGGGCGCCGACACCGTGATCACGCCTTCCAATGCGACTCGCATGCGCCATCGGCTCGCTACGGCGCTCCTGCACCCCGCACGCCCGGCCACGCAGCGGCAGATCGTCACGACTTCGACCATGAGCGCAATCATGATGGTGCGCGCAGGCCTGGGTGTCGCGCTGGTCGATCCCTGCCTGGCCATGCACATCAGGCCCCAGGGCGTGGTCTACAGGCCGCTCGACGCCTATGTACCCTATCTGTTTGGCGCCATCACGCACGGAGATCGCCGGCCGTCTCCCGAAGTCCAGCGCGTCATCGAAGCCGTACGCAGCTATGCGTTCCGCCATGTACCGCAAATCGTACCGGGCGACAGCGCGGGCATGCCCGTGGTCGGCGATCCCCAGGAATCTCAGCCCGGCACCCTGGGGGAAATGCACTCCGAGCCGCTTGGCGACGCCGTCGGTTGAACAGGCAAGGCCTTCAGCGCGGCTGCAAATGGGCTTCGCGGATGATCGCACCCCATTTCTCGGTCTCGTTTTTCAGGTGGCGGTCCAGGTCTTGCGGGGCGCCGCCCATGGTGGTTGCGCCCAATTCCAGCAAGCGATGGCGCACATCGGGTGACTCTAGCACCTCGTTCAGGGCAGCGTTGTAGTGGTCGATGATGTCCCGCGGGGTCCCGCTGGGCGCCAGCAAGGCGTACCACCGGCTCGCCTGTAATGATGGAAAGCCCGCTTCCTCCATGCTGGGAACACCTGGAAGGGCGGGGCTTCTTTGGGAAGACATGACGGCCAGGGCCCGGACTTTGTCTGCTTTGACATAATTGAGCACGCCCGAGACGACCTGGAACATGGCCTGTATGTCGCCGCTCACCAGATTATTGGTGGCGGGCTCGGCAGCGCTGTATGGGACATGAACCATATTGGTGCCCGTGGCGCTCAGATAGAATTCCCCGGCCAAATGCAGGGCGCTGCCATTGCCGGAAGAACCAAAATGCACGACGCCGGGGTATTTGTCGATGTACTCGGTGAGCTCTGCCACGGAATAGGCGGGCAACTCGTTGTTGACGACGAGAATGTGGGGGATCTGGGCCACCAGACCCACCGCTGAAAAATACTCCAGCGGATCGAAGGCCGGCGAGCGATTAAGGCCGGGTTCGATGACCAGCGTATCCACGGTGGCAAAGAGCAGCGTGTATCCGTCGGTGCTGGCTTCGATGGATGCCAGCATGCCGGGAAAATTGTTGCTGCTGGTGAGGTTTTGCAGAGAGATACGGTTGCCCAGGCGTTCGGCCAAGGCTTCAGTGATGATGCGGGCAATGGTGTTGCCGACGCCTGAACCGGCCTGTGTCGGGACAATGACCTGGACGCTTCGGCCGGCGTCAGGCCACTGCGAAGCCGGGGCGGCCGCCAGGGACGACGCCAGAAAAAAAAGCAGCCCGAGTGCACCGGACGCCAATCGCCGCATAACCATGCCAATACGTGTCGTTTACAGGAGGAATGTATCATGCCTGCTCGTCGGGAACCCGGTTAATCCAGTCGGGTGAGAGGAAGATCCATGATCGATGTTTCTATGGAATATTTGTCGGGGGCCGGTGCGCTGGCTGTGCTGACTGTGGCGCTCGCGCTGTTGCTGCTTCGGGCGCATGGCCGCATGCGGATGCAGGCCGCTGACCATGAGCGCTTGCGGCAGGCGGAAGCCGCAGCCCATGCGCAGGTGGCGCAGGCCGCGGACCGGTATGAGACGCTGTTGGCAGAAAAGCATGCCGCCGACTTGGAAGTGGCGCGTATGCAAGCCGCGCAGCAGGAGCGGGAACGCGCATTCGAGACCATGATGCAGGAGCTTGCGGGTTCCCGGGAGCGGTTGAAGCAGGACTTCCAGCATCTTGCGGCACAGATCCTGCAGGAGAAGGAGCGGCATTTGCGTGTATCCAGTCACGATGCGATGTCCGGCCTGCTTCAGCCTTTTCGCGAACAGCTGCAGGCCTTTCAGCAGCGGGTCAATCAAGTGCATGACGAGTCACTGCGAGGCAATGTATCGCTGACCACCGAGATAAGGCGTTTGTCGGAAGTCGGTATGCAGATGAGCCAGGAAGCCGAGACGTTGGCCCGGGCGCTGAAAGGCGATAAGAAAGTCACTGGCAATTGGGGAGAGGTCCAGTTGGAACGCAGCCTGCAGTTGGCCGGCCTTGAACGCGATGTTCATTATGAATCGCAAGCGCGCTTCAAGGACGCGATCGGAGACGTGCGGATACCGGACTTCATCCTGAAATTGCCCGATGGCAAGCATGTGATCCTGGACAGCAAAGTCTCGCTCGTCGATTATGATCGTGCCCTGTCGGCCACCACCGAGGAAGCGCGGACAGCTGCGCTCGATGCGCACGTGCGGGCGGTACGCAACCATATCGAAGACCTGGCCCGCAAGGACTACAGCGGCCTGCCCGGCATCGAAAGCCCGGGGTTCGTGTTGATGTTCATGCCGATCGAAGCCGCTTATATCGAGGCACTGCGCCATTCCGCGGAAATCTTCGACCATGGCTGCCGGCAGAACGTGATACTGGTGTCGCACAGCACTCTCATGCCCGTGCTCAAGACGGTCTCCAATCTGTGGATGATCGCGCGCAGCAATGAACAGGCACAGGCACTGGCTGATCGCGCGGGGGATCTTTATAACCAGGTCGCCTTGGTCGCCGAACGACTGAAGAAGCTGGGCGACTCCCTGGACACGGTATGCCGCCACTACAACACCACGGTGACTGCCGTCGCCGGACAGCAGGGTCTGCACGGCAAAGTGGTCCGCTTCCGTGAGCTGTCGGCCCGGGCCAGCCGGCGCATGCCTGATCTGCAGCCTTTGGCAGCCGATGTCGAAAGCGAGCGGCTCGGGCTCATCAGCGGCAGCGTAGAATGATTCTTACTTCCAGGAGCACCTAGTGTCTTCCACACTGCAGCGAGAGCCGCCTTCCCCCCTCGACCATCCGCAAATCTCACGTTGGCTGGTCGTGGCCATCGCCGCAGCCATCTTCCTGCTGCTCGGCATGGGCGGCTATACCGCCATGCAGGGAGACATGCCGCAGTTGTCCGGCGCGCTGGTGGGGGGCTGTCTTGCTGCGCTGGCTACCGCAGTGGGAACCTTGCCCGTGCTCTTTGCGTGGCAGCCATCACAGCGCGCGCACGATGCGATGCTGGGATTCGGGGCGGGCGTGATGCTCGCGGCCTGCGCCTTTTCCCTGATCATTCCCGCGCTGGACGCCGTAGCCGGGGCCGGCGGCGGCAAGTGGGAGGCCAGCGGGACGGTCGCGGCGGGTATTCTGGCGGGGGCCTTTGCGCTGCTCATGATCGATCGCTTGCTGCCGCACGAACATTTCATCAAAGGGATTGAGGGCAGCCGCGCACGGCAGCTCAAGCGCGTATGGCTCTTTGTCATTGCCATCGCCCTGCATAACGTGCCCGAAGGACTTGCCATCGGCGTGGCGTTCGCAGGGCCCGACACCTTCGGAGCCAGCGCGCTCGCTATCGGCATTTCGCTGCAGGATATACCTGAAGGCCTGGTGGTGGCTTTAGCCATGCGCACGGTGGGTTACGGCCGAGGCCTATCGGTCGGCGTGGCAGTATTCACGGGCTTGGTCGAGCCGCTCATGGCCATGTTCGGCGTGCTGGTGGTGACGCTCTCTGCGGCCATGCTTCCCTGGGGTCTGGCGGCAGCCGCCGGCGCCATGTTGTTTGTCATCAGCCATGAGATCATTCCCGAATCGCACAGGCAGGGGCATGAGTCCTGGGCCACAGGCGGCCTGATGATCGGCTTCGTGTTGATGATGTTGCTGGATACCGCCCTCGGTTGAAACACTCTGGCCGTAAGCAAGGAAATTCTCACCGTTTGTTTCATGGTTTGTTCCCGGCCGGCCTGCCCGGCACCGCAGCCAAATCGTCGAGGATCCGCTCGCGGAGCAGTAAAAATTACATTAAATAGACTCACTCTACGGGCAAACCCCAAGAAAATACCGATTCTCCAAGGGCGAGGTAGCGTTAGGATATTCGGGTTCATTACAGTGAGCGTCAGGCCATTGCAACGGTTATCCACCGCTCAACAACCAGGGGTCAGCCCAAGGAGTTCGTATGCAGAAGAAGTTCAAGGTCACTTTCGGTAGGCACCTGGCAGTGAGCGCGGGCGCGGCAGCCATGTTTGCCGCCCTGTTGGCTCCGCTGCCTGCCGCTGCGCAGCAGAAGTTCGTCAGTATCGGCACCGGCGGTGTGACTGGCGTTTACTACGCCGCAGGCGGGGCAATCTGCCGCCTTGTGAACAAAGACCGCAAGGACCACGGCATCCGATGCTCCGTCGAGTCGACCGGCGGCTCCGTGTTCAACGCCAATACGATCAAGGCGGGCGAGCTCGACCTGGGCGTGGTGCAGTCCGACGTCGGCTTCAATGCCTATAACGGCGAAGGCCAGTTCAAGGATGCCGGCAAGTTCGAGAAGCTGCGCTCCGTGTTCTCGCTGCACCCCGAGCCGTTCACTGTCGTGGCGCGCAAGGAAGCGGGCATCAAGAGCTTCGACGACTTCAAGGGTAAGCGCTTCAACGTCGGCAACCCCGGTTCCGGTACGCGCGCGTCCATGGAGCAGCTGCTGGCGGAACAAGGCCGCGATATGAGCTTCTTCTCGCTGGCGTCCGAGCTGCGTCCAGACGAACACGGCAGCGCGTTGTGCGACGGCAAGATCGACGGCTTCTTCTACGGCGTGGGCCACCCCTCGGCAAACATCCAGGACCCGACCACGAGCTGCGGTGCTCAACTCGTATCGCTCACCGGCCCGGCCGTCGACAAACTGGTCGAGACCTATCCCTACTATGCCAAAGTGTCGATCCCGGCGGGCCTGTATCCCAACAACGCCCAGGAGACCAACACCTACGGCGTGCTGGCCACTTTCGTGACCTCGGCTGACGTCTCCGACGAAGCTGTCTACACCGTCGTGAAGGCCGTCTTCGACAACTTCGAAGACTTCAAGAAGCTGCACCCGGCTTTCGGCCTCCTCAAGAAAGAGGACATGGTGAAGAACGGCCTGTCAGCACCGCTGCACCCGGGCGCCGAGAAATACTTCAAGGAAAAGGGCCTGCTCTGATCCTGAGCCTGCCTCTGGGCATGCCCGCCGCTGAAGTGGCCAGGGCATGCTGATTCACAGTGCCCGCGTTGTGCTCGCGGGCTGCGCCGGCGCCACAAGCGCCGGTATTTCGTTAGTCACGATGTACGCCTTTCTTGCGGTGCCGATCCACCGCTGAAGGCGCATCCATTCACACCACGCACTGGGGAATACGAATGACCTCCAAGCCCGAGCTGTCGCAGGAGCAGCTGGCTGCCAATGCCGAACTGGAACAACTGGTCGCCGATGTCGACCGTGGCGGCCGGACAGTAGGCGGCGTCACCGGCACCGTCCTGTTTCTGGGAGCCGTGCTCTGGTCCCTGTTCCAGTTGTGGTATGCGTCGCCGCTGCCATTCACGCTGAATTTCGCGATCTTCAACGATACCGAGGCCCGCGCCTTGCATCTTGGCATCGCCATGTTCCTCGGCTACCTGGCCTACCCGGCGAGCAAGAAGTCGCGGCGCGACGTGATGCCGCTGCACGACTGGGTACTCGCTCTGGTCGCGGGCTTCTGCGGCGCCTATCTCTATATTTTCTACGCCGAACTGGCGACCCGGCCCGGCATCCCCACCACGATGGACATCACGTGCGCGGCCATCGGTCTGGTCCTGCTCCTCGAAGTCACTCGCCGCGCGCTTGGCGCGCCGATGGCGGTGTTGGGCACCGTATTCGTCGCCTACGTGTTCCTCGGCCCCTGGCTCCCTGAAGCGCTCGCCCACCGTGGCGCGTCCATTGAGCGGCTGGTGTCCCACATGTGGCTCACGACCGAAGGCGTGTATGGGGTCGCACTGGGCGTCTCGGTCTCCTACATTTTCATCTTCGTGCTGCTGGGCTCGCTGCTCGACCGCTGCGGGGCCGGCAACTACATGATGCAGGTGTCCTTTGCCTTGCTGGGCCATCTGCGTGGCGGCCCCGCCAAAGTGGCCGTGGTCAGCTCCGCTGTGAACGGCATCGTGTCCGCCTCTTCGGTCGCCAACGTGGTGACAGGCGGCATCTTCACTATTCCGCTCATGAAGAAGGCCGGCTATGGCGGAGTACGCGCGGGCGCCATTGAAACGGCTTCCTCGGTCAACGGACAGATCATGCCCCCTGTGATGGGCGCAGCGGCTTTCCTGATGATCGAGTATGTGGGCATTCCCTATACCGACATCATCAAGCACGCCCTGCTGCCCGCCAGCATTTCCTATGTGGCGCTGTTCTACATCGTCCACCTTGAAGCCCTGAAACTGGGCATCCAGCCCATGATGTCGGCGGGCAAGCCCAAGACGCCGCTGCAGAAACTGGCGGGCTGGGGCATGGGGATCGCCGGCACGCTGATCGTCATGAGCCTGATCTACTGGGTCGGCATCGGCGTACGCGCCGTGGCCGGCGGGGCCGCCACGCCCATCCTGCTGGCCGTGCTGCTGGTGCTGTATGTCTGGCTGCTGCGCATATCGGCCCGCAACCCCGATCTTCCCACCGACATCAACATCACGAACCCCGTCCGGCCAGAAGCCTGGCCAACGGTGCGCTCGGGTCTGTACTACCTGATCCCTATCGGCATTCTGGTCTGGTGTCTCGCGGTCGACCAACTGTCGGCGGGCCTGTCCGCTTTCTGGGCAGTGATGGCCATGCTCTTCCAGATGGTCACGCAACGCCCGCTGATCGCCTTCTTCCGCGGTCAGTCGGTCGCCGAACCGCTACGTCAGGGC
>JAEWFK010000091.1 GCA_023388835.1 Pseudomonadota bacterium
TCGCCGAAGATGAAGCCCCGATCAAGCACGGAAATCTTGGCGTCGCCCAGGCGCACGTAGTCGCCGTTGAGATAGACGACGCTCTCGTTATCGACGTTCGGAATCATTCGGGAAAGGCTCACTCAAAAAGCAGTCGGATTTTGTCGTAGATGCGGCCGAAGAAGCCGGCCTGAGGTACATCGGACAAAACATGGAGATCGTCGCGACGCAAGACGTGGCCGTCCAACGACAGGGAAACCTCGCCGACCTGCGCCCCCTTGGTGAGGGGTGCGATCAGCGGTTGACCGTATTGGGCAACGGGGCGGACCTGATCGGCCTTGCCACGGGGTACAGTCACCCACACCGGCGTGTTCGAGCCCAGCCCCACCGTTTCGGTCTCGCCTTCCCAGACACGTGCCGTGACCATGGCGCGCTCGTTGTCATAGAGCTTGACCGTGTCGAAATTCTGGAAGCTCCAGTTCAGCAACTTGAGACTGCTTTCCGCACGGGCCGAATCACTGGCCGTGCCCACCAGCACCGTCAGCACGCGACGGCCTTCGCGTTGGGCCGTGGCAATCAGGCAATAGCCCGCCGACTTGGTATGGCCGGTCTTCAGACCGTCAACCGTGGTGTCCGCCCACAACAGGCGATTGCGGTTGTTCTGCTTGATGTTGTTGTACGTATATTCTTTCTGACTGTAATAGTGCAAGTACTGCGGGAACCGCGAAATCAGGTTGGAAGCCACTGTAGCCAGATCGCGCACCGTGGTGAGATGCTCGGGGTGCGGCAGCCCGGGCGAATTCGTGAACTTGGTGTCCCGAAGGCCTTGGCGCTCGGCTTCTTCGTTCATCAGTGCGACGAAGGCGGATTCGCTGCCGGCCACGGCCTCGGCAAGGGCTACCGTTGCATCGTTGCCCGACTGTACGATCAGCCCTTGCAGCAGGTCGTCGACCGACACCTGGCTGTTGGGCTTGATGAACATCCGGGAGCCTTCCGTACGCCAGGCATTTTCCGAAACATGTACGGTTTGGTCCAGGGTGAGGCGCTTGGATTCCAGCGCATCGAACACCAGGTAGGCGGCCATGATTTTGGTGAGCGAAGCAGGTTCGACGCGTTCGTCGAGATTGTGCGCGGCGATCACCTGACCGCTGTTCATGTCCAGACTGAGCCAGGCGGTCGCGCCCAAGGCCGGCGCCGGGACGCTGGCGAGTTCGCCTACCTGGGCAATGGACCCCGCGGGGGCCGCCGTGTTCGTTGAGACTGGGGCGGCCGGGGACGCAGCGGCGGCGCTGTCCGCCGGCGCGGGATTGATCACCGGGGCGGCGTCTTGTGCATGCGAGAAGACCGACACGGTGGCCAGTGCCAGCGCAGCGGTCAAGAAGGAGAGCGAAGAAACAAAGGATCGTTTTGGGGAAGTCATCGGCATAGAGGAGTTCGGATCCGTCGGGGAAGAGACGAATGAGGAAGCGGGCTCATTATGGCAGACCGCAAGGTCATGATGCCAGGGCAGGCAGGCTTTGCTGCACCAGCCGGCGCAGCACCAGCAGCCGCCCGTGGAAGAAATGTCCCGCATCAGGCATCACCACCATGGGCAGGCCGTGTGCGCGCGCAAAATCCATGGCCTCAGCCAGCGGCACGACTTCATCGGCTTCGCCGTGGACAAGCAAAGTGTCTTCCGGAACCTTGACATCGCGAAAGCGGAAGCGCTCGACCGCCGAACCGGTGAGAAGCAGGCGATCCGGCGTACGGCGTCCCTGTTCGGCCAGTTCGGAATACAGCTGCGCCGCCACGGAGGTACCGAAGGAAAACCCCGCCAGCAGCCAGGGCCCGGCGACGATGTCGGAATGTTCGGCTTCGAATTGCTCCACCAGGGCCAGCATGTCGGCCGTTTCTCCCCTGGCGTGATCGAAGTCTCCGGCCGAGCCGCCAACCCCACGGAAATTCGGGCGTAGCGCAGCCATCCCCTGTTCGACACAGGCTCGGGATATGGTCGTGACCACCTTGTTGTCACGCGCCCCGCCGTGCAGCGGGTGCGGGTGCAGCACCAGGGCCCAGCCCCGGGCCGGGCCAACAGGGCGATCGAGCGCACACTCAATGGCGCCGGCTTCGCCGCGGAAGGTGAGGATTTCGGTGCGGAGCTGCATGATTCCAAATGAGTTATAACGAAACCAAGCCATTTTACGCCACGCATTTTTCGTCACATGTCAGCCGTTCCCGAATTGCCCCTGCCCATGCCCGAGCGCATGCAATCCCTGCTGCAGCAGGGCTTACCGGAATTCCGCCGCATCGAATGGGTCGGTCGCACGGAATCCACCAATGCGGATCTCCTGCAGCGCGCCCGGGCCGAATCGGGTGTGCTCGCCCGCCCCTGGTTATTGGGCGCCCATCTGCAGGACCGCGGCCGCGGCCGCTCGGGTCGCAGCTGGCAGAACCGCTCGGGCGCGAATCTCATGTTCTCCTGCGCCTTCGACATCTTTCTTCCGCCCGCATCGCTGGCGACGCTCTCGCCTTTTGCCGGCGTCGTTGCAACCGAGACCTTGCGCAGTCTGCTCACGTCCGCGCATCGCCCGCATCTCACCATGAAATGGCCAAACGACGTCGAATGGCGCTTCGCGAAGCTTGCAGGCATATTGGTCGAAGTCACGCGCGCTGGAACCGCCCGTCTATCGGCTGACCACCACGTGGCCATCGTGGGCATCGGCATCAACCTGGACGACGCGCGTGCGCTCAGTTCCTCGCTGAATCGCCGTGTGGCCGATTGGTCGGAAGTCTCCCGCGCGGACAGCGCCGCTTCCCGCGTACGGCCTGAACAAATGGTGATGCGTATTGCCCGGGCCTGGTACGAGAATATGTCCGAGGTCAGCTCACGCGGTTTCGAGGGCTTGGCCTCGCGCTACACCGGAGTCGACGGCCTGGTGGGCCAGAAAGTGGACATCATCGACAACGGCCGCATCGTGCGCAGCGGCAATGCGGCGGGGGTGGACGAATCCGGGCGCCTGCTGGTGCGCGGCGCAGGCGGCGAACATGCGATTTCCGTGGGCGAAGTGTCCGTCAGAGCGGCATCGGCGGTGCCCGCGTGATGCTGCTGATCGATGCGGGCAACACCCGCATCAAGCTCGGCCGGCTCCTCAGGAAAGGTCATCGGCGGGAAGCCGGTGCGCTCGCTATCCCGCACGGCGAACTCGATCTTCTGCCCGCCTGGTTGGAAACACTGACGCCGCAGCCCGAACGCGCGGTCGGTGTGAGCGTAGCGGGCGCCGCAATGGCCGCCCGAATCGAAGGCATGATTCAGCAGGTTTGCGGTATCAGCGTGCGTTGGATGTCGAGCACGCCCTCCGCCGCCGGGCTCGTGAATCTTTACGAGGAACCCGCGCAGCTGGGGGCGGATCGCTGGGTTTCCTTGATCGGCCTGGCTTCGCATACATCGAGCGCCGCTCTCCTGGCCACTTTCGGCACGGCCACGACAGTGGACGTCTTGGGACCGTGCCTCACCGGCACAACTCAGGAACCCGGAGGCGGTCAGGCCGGGGGCGGCCGCCACTTCGAGGGGGGAATCATCTTGCCCGGACCGGAGCTCATGCGCCAGTCACTGGCAAAAGGGACGGCGGGCCTGCCCTATGCTCAAGGGGCCAGCGTGCCCCTGCCGCGCAATACCCATGCCGCCATCAGCAGCGGCATCGCAGCGGCGCAGGCGGGCGCCGTACTGCGGCAATGGCAGGCGGCGGCCGATACCCTGGGGTTGGTCCCGCAACTGTATTGTGCCGGCGGTGGCTGGCCTATGGTGAGCACGGAGGTGCAGGTCGCGCTGGCGCGCGCTCAGGCACAACTGGGCGTTCCGTGTGCCGCGCCGCAATGGCTGGATGCACCGGTGTTGGACGGCCTCGCGGTCCTGGCCTGAGTCAGCCCGGCTGGCCGGCCAGGCTCGGCGCGCCCAATTCGACGACATGCTGATTGCGTTCCGACAGCATGCGGGGCGTACGGCCGTCTTCGCTTGGGGGCGGGCCCATGAAGCCCTGTCCGTAGGCGAGTACGGCCACGTTTGCCAAGAGCACGAGAATGAACAGAAAACGCATGATGGCCACGATTGCGATATTTAATGGAAGTGTAATGCAGATGGCCAAGGTGCCTGTAGGTCTTCGATTTGCTACATTAGCCGGAAGGGGTACGGTGTTTGCTGCAGTGCACCGTCGCGCCCTGTGACTCCATCCACTTCCTCCACCACATGAAACCCATACGCAAAGCAGTTTTCCCAGTCGCCGGCCTCGGCACTCGATTCTTGCCGGCCACCAAAGCCATGCCCAAGGAAATGCTTCCCATCGTCGACAAGCCGCTGATTCAGTATGCGGTGGAAGAAGCGGTTGCAGCGGGCATCACCGACCTGATCTTCGTCACGGGCCGCCACAAGCGCGCAATCGAGGACCACTTCGATTCCATGCCGGAACTGGAAGCGGAGCTCGAGACCAAGAACAAGATCGCCCTGCTCGAAGTCGTACGCAATGTGCTACCGCCACACGTGAACTGCATCTACACGCGCCAGCCCGCCCCCTTGGGACTGGGCCACGCCGTGTTGTGCGCCGCACCCATCGTGGGCAATGAACCATTCGCCGTACTGCTGGCCGACGATCTGATCGACTGCAAGGGGTCGGTGACGCAGCAACTGGTGGAAGCCGCGCACGAACACAATGGCAGCGTGCTCGCCATCCAGAAAGTCGCGCCGGAGCAAACAGATCGCTACGGCATCATCACAGGCGACCCGGTGAACGACAAGACCACCCGTGTGAAAGGCATCGTGGAGAAGCCGGCGCCCGCACAGGCGCCTTCAGATCTTGCCGTGGTGGGGCGCTATATTCTTGAGCCGGAGATTTTCGAGCACCTGCGCAAGACTCAGGCCGGCGTGGGCGGCGAAATTCAGCTCACCGACGGGATCGCCGGTCTCATGCAGGCACGGGCCGTCTTCGGCTTCCAGTACGAGGGGGTGCGCTACGACTGTGGCAGCAAGGAAGGCTTCTTCCGGGCAACCCTGGAGCTGGGCCTGAAGTACCACGGCCTGGAACCCTGAGCATCACTGCCTGGAAGCCCGAGTATCATGGCCTCGAATCTTGAGCATCACTGCCCGGAACCCTAAGTATTACTGCCTGGACCGGGATCACCGCTTCGTAATTGCGCGATAGCTGTCCATGACGCGCTGCACGGCTCCAGCGTGCTTGCGCACCCAGTTCTCGCCGGCTTCACCCATTTGCGCCAGGCGCCGCGGGTCGTCCAGCAGCTGCAATGCCAGCTGCATGGCGGCCTCGGCGGTAGGGGCCCTGAGGGCGGCGCCCTCATGGATGGCGTCGCTGACCGCCTGCTCGAAATTTCGGGTATGCGGGCCCACGATCACCGGTACACCTACTGCACAGGCCTCGATCAGGTTCTGGCCGCCATGCGGCGCGAAACTGCCACCAATGATGGCCACCTGGCTGGACGCGTAGTGGCGCACCATCTCGCCCACCGTGTCGCCCAGCAAGACGCTCGCGTCGCGGGCCGCCCTGACGGCGCTGGCGCAGCAGTCGCCTCCGACCAGCGTATCCGAGCGCCTGACATAAGCGAGCCCCGCATCGTTCAGCAACTGGGCGGCGGAATCAAAACGCTGAGGGTGGCGCGGCACCAGACGGTAAATCACCGACTGTTCGGGTTCGCGTCCTTGCGCCTGGGCACGCCCCAGCTGCTTGCGGATGGCCTGAACAAACATCTCGTCCTCGCCTTCACGTGTACTGGCGATAGTGACAATACGGCGCTTCAGGGCAGCAGCGAATTCCTGGCCTTTAGCGACCTGCTCCGCCGGGATACTGACATCGAACTTGAAGTTGCCTGACACGCGTACGGCCACCGCACCGGCCTGCTCCAGCCGCTGAGCATCCTGCAGGGTCTGCGCATGGACAGCCGCCAGACCAGCATAGGCTTCCTGAAGCACTTTCCCGGCACGCAGGACGGTGCGCAAGGCGTGGTCGGAGAACCGGGCACTCACCAGCATCATGGGAAGGGCGCGCACTCGGGCGGCGGCCAGCATGTTGGGCCACACCTCGCGTTCAATCAGGATCCCCACCACCGGACGGTAGCAGTTCAGAAAGCGTGCGGTAGCGCCGGGGAAGTCGTAGGGAAGCCATTGCTGCACAAGACGCCCCGCCTTGATTTCCTGCGCATAAGCCCGGGCGCCTTCGTCCCGACCGGTCACGGTGAGATGCGTGAGCAGGACATTCTCGCCCTCTTCCAGCAGCGCCCGTATCAGGGGTTGCGCAGCACGGGTCTCGCCCAAGCTGACGGCGTGCACCCAGACGGGATCGCGCAGGGTCGGCGCTGCACTGTAGCGGCCGAAGCGCTCTCTTGAAACCACCCCCCAACGCCCACCCGCGCGGCGCGCACGCAAGGCCATCCAGCCAAGCAGAACCGGGGACAGGCAGCGCAACAGAAGGGTGTATGAAAAACGGTTCAAATGTGGCCCGGACGGGTTCGAGGTGGGTATGGCTTGCGCTCGGGCACGGGCTTAGTCCTCTCCCATGTCGGCGTTATCGAGCCCGGCCAGGCGAGGATTGCGGGCGGCATCGAATGCCAGCGCCTGCTCCACAGCGCTCAGGACTGTCTCTGCGGAAGGCTCGGACCCCCGCTCGCCCAGACTGGCGGTGTACGACGATCCCTGCAGCGGCGTGCGTACCGGCGTAGACGCTTTGTATATACCTATGGTGGGGCGGCCCAGGCCGGCCGATAAATGGGTGAGGCCGCTGTCCAGGCCCACCATGACGCGGGCCGACGCCAGCACACCAGCGACCGACTCGAGGGACATGCGCGGCAGGACTTCGGCGCCCGGTCGACCGTTGATCAGCTGCCTGGCACGCAGGGCCTCGCGCTCGTTGCCCGCCAGCAACCGCAGGGCGAGACCGTGCTGCTGGAGCCGGTCGAACACCTTGTGCCAGTGTTCGTCGGGCCATAGCTTGTCATCGCGACTGGCAGAGGGCATGACCACCGCACACGGCTCGACCTGGGCGGCCGAAGTAAAACGGCTCAGGCCGAAATCCGGCTCGCCTGTGTATTCATAAGCAAACACCGAGGCGGCCAGCTTGCGCTGGCGAATGACCGCCGGCTGCCAGAAATCCACCGTGTGCCTTACATCGTAGAAGAAGGACGCCAGGGGTTCGCGGGCCGACCGGCGATCGAGACCATGGCGCTCGCCATGAGTCTGGCGCACAATCCAGACCGACTTCATGAGCGCCTGCATGTCCAGCACGATATCGTAGCGGCGAGAGCCCAGTTTGCGGCGCAGGGCCGCACGTTCGGCGCGGGTCTGCGGCGACCACCAGCTCTTTCGCCAGCGCCGGTGGGCGATGGGGATCACTTCGTGCACGGCGGGGTGCCACGAGGGAACCTCGGCGAAGCTCTCTTCGACTATCCAGTCGATGCGTGCGCCGGGCACATGGGCGGCAATGTCGCTGATGGCCGGCAGCATATGGACCAGGTCGCCGAGAGACGAGGTGCGGACGATCAGGATTCTCTGCGTCATGGCGCGATTATAAAGATTCGCGCGGCCCGCGAGGTATTCAGGCGGGCTTCCGCTTCCATTCCCATACCGTCAGGCCTGCGCCGCTGCCGCAGATCACCGCGATGCCCAGCCAGCTGACCGCATCAGGGAACTGTCCCCACACGAGCCAACCCATGGCGGCCGCGGCCACGATCTGCAAATACAGAAAAGGCGCGAGCAGCGATGCCGGAGCATAGCGATAGGCCTGGATCTGCAGCAAGTGTCCCGCCGCCCCGAACACGCCGGTGGCCAAAAGGACCACCCAATGCAAGGGTTCCAGGGCACGCAGCACAGGCAGCGCATCCGGCAGGAGAAAGGGCATGGAAGCACTCAGCACCACGGTTCCGACCGCGCCGCTCCAGACCAGTGTGGTCAGGGGGTCGTCCACCGCGACGCGACGCGTTGCGAGAAACTGGGCGGCGAACGTGAACGCGGTTGCCAGTCCCCATACGACGCCAACAGGATGCAGGCCGCCATTCGGCCGGATGATGATCAGCACACCGATGAAGCCAATGGCCGCGGCGACCCATCGCGACACGCGAGAGGGTTCCTTCAACACCCATGGAGCCAGCGAGAGCATGATAAGCGGCGCCAGAAAATTGATGGCGGTCGCTTCCGCTTGCGGCAGATAGCTCAGCGTCTTGAAGAAGCATAGGGTGGCCAGCAGCATGATGGAGCCACGCAGGAGCTGCGCGCGCGGCTTCACGCTGCGCAGCACGCGGGGACCACGAACGGGAAGAACGAGCCCCAGCACCAGCAGCAAATGCACCGAATAGCGCACCCAGGACAAGACCCATAGCGACACCCCGGCCGCCATCACCCACTTCCCGCTGGCGTCCAGCGCTGATAGGGCCCAGGACGAGCTGATCAGGGTGATGATGCCGGCGAGCGGCCGTACGCCCAGGCTGGCGAGCGAGCCGGTCGCCATGCGCGGGACGGCCGAAGGGATGCGTGACATGGGAAGGCGGCGATAAAACCGTATGGAAGGGGCGTCCCTTGAGGATCAGCCCTGTTTGGAGTCAGGTTCCGGCAAGGCGATCAGTTCAGCCTGGAAGAGCGCCCGTCGATCAACGTAGGACTGTGCGTTGGAGCGCAGATTTTCGACGTCTTCGTCGCTGAGCGTGCGCACCACCTTCGCGGGAGCTCCCAGGATGAGCGAGCGGTCAGGGAAGACCTTGCCTTCGGTAACGACTGCCCCCGCGCCGACCAGCGATTCACGCCCGATGACGGCCTTGTTCAGAATGATCGCCTGGATGCCGATAAGCGACCCGTCGCCCACCGTGCAGCCATGCAGCATGGCCTGGTGGCCGACCGTGACGCCCTGGCCGACCGTGAGCGGGCAGCCCGGGTCAGTATGCATGACCGTGCCTTCCTGGACATTGCTGCCCTCGCCTATGACGATGGGCTCATTATCGCCCCGCAACACCGCACCGGCCCACACACTGGTGTTGGCCGCGAGCCGCACATTGCCGATGATGGTGGCTTCAGCAGCGACGTAAGCGCTGTCGTCGATGGTTGGCGTCTTGTCTCCGAGCCGATAACGCGTCATGTCGTATCCGTGTCCTGATGTTCTACTTGTTGCGCGAAGATCGTAGCACAGGGCCGGTCGGATCGCCCCTCAGCCCGCGTTCCAGCCCTGAACGAAGGCGGCCACAGGTTGCCGCTTGCCCCCGGCTTTCTGCAAGGACACGATACGAAGCACCCCGGCTGCGGTAGCGACATCGATGCCTTGTGGTGTCGCGGCGATGATAGTGCCGGCTTCAGCATGGGAAGAAGAGTCGGCAAGGGCGACCGCGTTCCAGACCTTGACCGGTTGATCCAGCCCGGGCAGCTGCATGGTGGCACCGGGAACGGGGTCAAAGGCCCTGATGCGTCGTGCCAGCTCGGCAGCGGGCCGGGAGAAGTCCAGGGCGGCTTCCGATTTTTCGAGCTTTGCCGCATAAGTGACTCCGGCATCGGGCTGGGGACGCGCCTGGAGCGAGCCCTGTTCCAGTCGGGCAATGGCCTCGATAATGGCGCGCGCACCTGCCTGCGCCAGTTCGTCGTGCAGGGCCGCAGCGGTGTGGTCCTCGGTGATTGGCAGCTCGTGCTCGAGCAACATGTCGCCCGTGTCCAGGCCTTCATCCATTTGCATGATGGTCACGCCGGTATGGGTATCGCCGGCTTCGATGGCACGCTGGATGGGGGCGGCACCGCGCCAGCGCGGCAAGAGGCTCGCATGAATGTTGAAGCAGCCGTAATCGGGCAATTCGAGCACCCATTTAGGCAAGATCAGCCCATAGGCGGCCACCACCATGAGCTGCGGCGCAGCCTGTTGCAATGCTTGCCGCGCCGGCATCGCGTCTTCAGGGTAGCGCCCGTCCAGGCGCAAGCTGCGCGGCTGTATGACCGGGATACCGTGCGCCAAGGCGGCTTCCTTGACGGGACCCGGGCGAAGCTTCATTCCCCGGCCAGAAGGACGATCGGGTTGAGTCAGGACCAGCGGCACTTCGTGTCCGGCGCGCAGGATGGCTTCCAGCGCCATGCGGGCGAATTCAGGGGTTCCAGCGAAGGCGATGCGCATGGGTCAGGCCCGCAGCGCTTCGCGTTCCTGCTTGCGCATCTTGTTGCGGATGCGGTTCTGCTTGAGCGGCGAGAGGTATTCCACGAACACCTTGCCCAGCAGGTGATCCATTTCGTGCTGTACGCAGACGGCCAGCAGGCCTTCGGCGTCGAACTCGTAGGTTTCGCCCTTTTCATTCAGGGCTTTGACGCGGATGCGGGCAGCCCGTTCGACCTGATCGTAAATGCCTGGCACGGAAAGGCAACCTTCTTCATAGACCTGGAGCTCGTCGCTCTTCCAGAGAATTTCCGGATTGATGAGCACGCGCAGTTCGTCGCCGTTTTCCGAGACATCGATCACGATGACGCGTTCATGCACGTCGACCTGGGTGGCGGCAAGGCCCACCCCGGGTGCGTCGTACATGGTGTCGGCCATGTCGCGCACCAGCTGACGGATGCGGTCGTCGACTTCCTGGACGGGTGCAGCCACCTTATGCAGGCGTGGGTCCGGAAATCGAAGGATGGGAAGTAAAGCCATTGATGCTTCCATAATGGAGGTAAGCCTCTATTATAAAATCATTTTTTCTTCTGGGACGTTTCGTTTCAAGGCATGTTGAGCGAGTGAACACTGAAGAGGCAGGACAATCCCGCCCCGGTCCGGCATCCCGGCGGGCGGCCGGCATGGCACACTAGGGCATGGCCGATCATCGTACTCCCGAAGAACTCGGCAGCTGGCTGCGCCTGGCGGTAGAGCCCGGCTTGGGCCGAGCCGCCGCCAGGCACCTGCTCAAAGAGCTCGGGCTGCCCCAGCATATCTTTGCCTCATCTCCCGCCTTACTCGTGCGCCATGTCTCTCAGGAACTGGCGAGCCGCCTGGCTGCGCCGGCCCAACCCGAAGTCCGGGCCGCTGTCGACGCTGCGATGGACATGTTGGCCCGCCCGGGCCATTCCCTGCTCACGCTGGCGGACACCACATATCCCGCCGCGCTTTTCGATACGGGCGATCCTCCGCTGCTGCTGTATGTCCGCGGAAACCCCGAACTCCTGCACCGGCCTTCCGTGGCCATCGTAGGCGCTCGCAATGCAACTGAAGGCGGCAAGGACAACGCCCGGGCCTTCGCGCATCATCTGGCCGGGCGCGGCTGGACCATTGTCAGCGGCCTGGCGCGAGGCATCGACGCAGCGGCTCACGAGGGCGCCCTGCAGGCCGGCGAAGCCGGCGGCGGAACCGTTGCTGTGCTGGCCAACGGGCCGGATATCATCTACCCGCGCCAGCACGCAGCGCTCGCCGAGCGCATTGCTGAATATGGTGTCCTGGTCACGGAATACCCGCCAGGGACTCCGGCCCAGCCCTTCCGCTTTCCGGACCGTAACCGCGTCGTGGCCGCGCTCGCCCGTGGCGTACTCGTTGTCGAAGCCGCCGCCCAGAGCGGGTCCTTGCTCACGGCCAGACTGGCCCTGGAATGCAGCCGGGAAGTATTCGCCATCCCGGGATCCATACACGCACCGCTTTCGCGGGGCTGCCATGCCCTGATCCGCCAGGGAGCCAAACTCGTGGAACAAGGGCGCGATATCGAAGAAGAACTGACGCGCACCGGTCCTCTGCCGGCATCGGTCGCGGATGTCGGGGCGCGGGGCGCCCAGTCTGCTCCCTCGGCGCGGTCCGCTGCCCGCATGATGAAGGACCCGACGGTGGCGCGTGTCTTGTCGGCTTTGGGTTTTGACCCCGCAGGCGCTGACCTGCTGTGCCGCCGCAGCGGATTGGACTTCGCCCGCGTGGCCGCTGTTCTTACCGAACTCGAGCTTAACGACGTGGTCCAACGGCTCGACGATGGCCGTTACGTAAGGCGCCAACAAGGTATCATTTACGGCTAGCCGCAAGGAGACAATATGACCACGCCTAGCAAAGTAAAGATCGTCGAGGTATCCCCTCGCGACGGGCTGCAAAACGAAAAACAGTTCATTCCGACCGATATCAAGATAG
Organism: Pseudomonadota bacterium; assembly: GCA_023388835.1. GTDB lineage: Bacteria > Pseudomonadota > Gammaproteobacteria > Burkholderiales > Burkholderiaceae_B > Yanghanlia. The sequence goes on from JAEWFK010000091.1 coordinate 12,057, forward strand.
CGCTCATCGACCGGCTCTCTGCCGCAGGCTTTGTCAACGTCGAGACGACTTCGTTCGTCTCCCCGAAATGGGTGCCGCAGATGGCGGACGCCGCCGAAGTCATGGCCGCGATCCAGCGCCGCCCCGGTACGCTTTATTCGGTGCTCGCGCCCAACATGCGGGGCTTCGATGCCGCCCTGGCGGCCGGTGCCGATGAGATCGTGATTTTCGGCGCGGCCAGCGAAGCCTTCTCGCAGAAGAACATCAATTGCAGCATCGCCGAATCCATCGCCCGTTTTGAGCCAGTGGCCGAGGCGGCCAAAGCGGCCGGCCTGCGCCTGCGCGGCAGCATCAGCTGCGCGCTGGGTTGCCCTTACGAAGGCGACATCAATCCTGCCGCGGTAGTGGACGTTGCACGCCGTTACCTGGAACTGGGCTGCGATGAAATCGACGTCGCGGACACGATAGGCGTCGGCACACCCGTACGCGTTGACCGCGTCATGAAGGCGGTGACCGAAGTCGTGGACCCGGCGCGCATCGCGGGGCACTTCCACGACACCTACGGCCAGGCGCTGGCCAACATCCTGGCATCGCTCCAGGCCGGCGTGTCGATTTATCACGCATCGGTAGCAGGGTTGGGCGGCTGTCCCTACGCCAAGGGCGCGACGGGCAACGTGGCAACGGAAGACGTTCTCTATATGTTGCATGGCATGGGGATCGAGACCGGCGTGGACCTGGACGCCGTAGTGGACATCGGGCAATGGATTTCCGAGCACCTGCAACGCAAGGCCGCCAGCCGCGCTGGCAACGCCTTCGCTGCGCGCAAGGCGGCTTAGGGTTCACGCATGGTTCTGGGCAGCTTGCAGCGTCCCCCTGAGCACGAACATCGTGAACTGCTCGCCGAGATCGGCCCCTTGCCGCTCGAGGGATCGGCATGGCCACGCTGGGTGAAGTGGCTGGCGTGGCTGGTGTTGGCGATCGTGGTGCTGCGCCTGGCCCAGACAGCGGCCAGCCCGGCCGGGGAAATGGTAGGCACCGCCGTAAAGGCCAGTGTCGTGATCTGCGTGATGGGCTTGGCAGTATTGGCGCGCTACATGCAGACGTCGGTGACACGCATTACCGAAAACGGCATCGAGCAATCATGGGTGGGGCGCCGCGAGATTGCATGGGAGGACATCAGCTTCGCGAAGTTCATTCCTTTGATTGCGTCAAAAAAGCTGATCTGCTTTACGGCGCGGGGGCGTCCCGTGACGTTCCAGGCGGGAACTCGCGAGCTGGAGATCGCTTTTGCGAAGATTTCGTTGGTGTACAAGCGCAGGTGAGCGGTCGACTTTTGTGAGTCTTTGCGCGGCCAATCAGCTGCGAGGCACGGTTATCTGAGTTCTGGCGCGGCGGGTCGGCTGCGCGTCAGGATTGTCTGGGTTCTTGAGCGGCCGTGGCGGGTGGATTCGAGACGGGCTGGCCTCCGGGGTCCGGCTACGCCGGACTGCCCTTGTCGGGCCAATGAGCGGGGCGGTCGCCGAACTCGCGCGAAAATGCCGCGCTCAGACAGCGGCGCCCTTTTTCCCCGCTCACCGTCCCGCCCGCGGCCCGTCAGAATCGCCCGTCCCGAATCCACGCGCCACGACCTTGATGCTGGCGCGTTTCGTACAGCGTCGATAATGATCGCGAATTTCGGTAGCGCCTCGGTTATGAGCGCAAATTCCGGGGCGTCTCCGCCACGATCGCGAGTTCTGCGTCGCGAGTTCTGCGGCATCCTTCATGGTCCCGCGGTTCGCCGTCCGCACCCCAGCCGAAGCGGACGGAACAGGGCGGATGCGAGCGACTTTCGCGGAACGCCGAGCCGCGAGCGACGGACAGAGAAGCAAGGCCGCTGCTGTTCGACCGCGACGCCTTCGGACAGCCGGGGGCTGTCCGACCGCGGGAGTTCAGCGGCCGCTCTGTCCGACGCTGAAGGCGAGGGAAGCCCGAAGGGCCGGCCGCGTAAGCCGCAACCACCCTGTTTCGTTCGCGCCCAGAAGAACGCAAACAGGCGCCCCCCGCATGGATGACGCCGGAATAGAACCAAGAAACGCCTACCGAATCGGCAGCGCGTACATCAGCCCGCCTTCCGTCCACAAGGCATTCAAGCCCCGCTGAATCTTCAGCGCGCTCTCTTGCCCCACATTGCGTTCGAAGCTCTGACCATAGTTGCCGACCTGCTTTACGATGTTGTAGGCCCAGGCTTCATCCAGCCCCATGTTTTTGCCCGCGCCTTCGGTCACTCCCAGCAGGCGCCGGATATCGGGGCTCGTGCTCTCGCGCATCTTGTCCACGTTCTCCGACGTCACCCCCAGCTCCTCGGCACCGATCATCGCCTGCAGCGACCACTTGACCACGTTCAGCCAGGCATCATCGCCCTGTCGCACGTAGGGACCGAGCGGCTCCTTGGAAATGATCTCCGGCAGCACGATGTAATCGTCAGGGTTCTCGAGACGAGAGATCCGGATCGAGGCGAGGCCCGAGGCATCGGTGGTGAAGACGTCGCACCGGCCGGCTGCGAAGGCGCCCACCACCTCGTTGAACTGGTCGAACACCACAGGCTTGTACTTGATATCGTGGCTTCGGGCCCAGTCCGCCATGGTGTTCTCGTTGGTCGTGCCCTGCTGCATGCAGACGGATGCGTCGTTCAGCTCTTTTGCGCTCTTCACGCCCAGAGACTTCGGCACCAGAAAGCCCTGGCCATCGTAGAAGTTGATGCCGGCATGAATGGCGCCAAGCGCCGTATCACGCTGCTGGGTGACCGTAGTGTTCCGCGCCAGGAGATCGATCTCGCCCGATTGCAGCGCAGTGAAGCGCTGCTGTGAATTGAGCGGCACTGTCTTCACCTTGCCTGCATCGCCGAAGACGGCCGCTGCCACCGCGCGGCACATGTCCACGTCCAGGCCCTTCCAGTTGCCCTGACTGTCCGGCGCCGAGAAACCTGCGAAGCCGGTGGTCACGCCGCAGTGCAGCACTCCCCTTTCGCGTACGGTTTCGAGCGTGTCGCCATGTGCGGCGGACAGGCCGCCCACGGCAGCGAGCACGCCCAGGCAGAGGGTTTTCAATTTGAGCATGAGAATCTCCACGATGGATGGACGGAAGACTGCATTCCACCGCATGTTACTGCAGAAGAGCGGCGGTCCGGACCCCGCAAGGCATGGAGCCATGATCAGCGGCATCCGCCCGTGCGAGCCCGTAAGCCCGCACGCCCGCACGCCCAAGCGAGTGTGCGGATCACGACGACATGGGCTTCACTCGTAGTCGCGAATGTCTTCGATCACTTTGCCATCGTTAGGCAGCGTGCCGGGCGCCATGCATTCGACCTCCGCCCGCAGCTTGGTGATTTCTCGGACCGAGTTGGCCACCTGCTCGGCCAGCGTATCGGATGCCTGAGGAACTTCAATGCGCAACAGCATGCTGTCCTTGCCGACGGCGCCGGCCACCACCAGCCGCGCACGCAGCACGTCGGGATGCCGGGCGACCACTTGAGCCACTTGGCCAGGATGCACGAACAGGCCGCGCACTTTTGTGGTTTGGTCAGCGCGCCCCAGCCATCCACGGATGCGCAGATTGCTTCGGCCGCAGGGCGAAGCGCCCGGCAAGATAGCGGAGAGATCGCCCGTGCCGAATCTCAGTAGCGGATAATCGGGGTTCAGGGTGGTGACCACCACTTCACCGACCTCGCCCTCCGGCACCGGCTGATTCGTACCCGGCCGCACGATCTCCAGAATGATGTCCTCGTTCACGACCAAGCCTTCGCGGGCCGGCGTTTCGTAGGCGATCATCCCGAGATCGGCGGTGCCGTAAGCCTGAT
>JAEWFK010000149.1 GCA_023388835.1 Pseudomonadota bacterium
GCTATGACAGGCCCTTCCGCGATGTGCAGGCCGGCGTCGGGCAATACGTCGACCGGCTTCTGGGGCAGGGAGCCTCTCGTCACGCGTAGAAACCGGCGCGTGACTCTACCGATGGACGCGACCGGGCCCGCCACCTGTCCGCCGCCCCGGCATTGTCCCATCATGGGACCTGAGTCCGGGCCTGCGGCATCCCGCCGTCGGCCGTGGGCTTCAAGCCAGGAGTCCGTCAATGAATCCTTTTTTGGAATCCACCGTCGCCGTATCTGACGCAAGCGCACGCTGGGGAGGTCGTTCCTTCTCTGGGCGCCGAGCCGCGGCGTTGCAGGCCGGGGCCCCGCGATCAGCGGTCCGGCCGCTCGCTCAGCAGGCCATAGCCGGCTTGCAACGGTCCCGGGCCGGCCTGCGCCGGACCAGCCGTCTCTTCCGTAACGTGACGCTGGCAGGCGCTTTACTCGCTCCGGCAGCGGCGGCAGCGGTCGACGTCAATATCGCCACGACGCAACAGCTTCAGGAAGTAAAGGGCATCGGCCCCAAGATGGCGCGCGTCATCATCGATGAGCGTGAACGTGGCGGCCGGTTTGCGTCTATTGACGATCTATCAGAACGCGTCAAGGGTATCGGTCCGAAGAAAGCGGCGTCCATGCAGTCCTCCGGACTCATCGTCGGGGTGGCTGCCGGAAACCCGGTTGCCGCGGGTTCGGCCGCGGATACCGCAAAGGCCGCCAAGGGTGCGGCGGGCCGGCGGGCGCGCTGAGTCCATCGACCGAAGGGCGGGGCCGGCCGACTGGACTCGCTGGACCCACTGGATACAGACGACACGCCAGACCAGCCGGATGCGTCTGAAAGCCGGCCGGCCGGGCCCCGCCCGGTGTATGATTTTGCGCATGAACACCTATCCCACCATCGAAGACATCATCGGTTCGACCCCTCTGGTGCGCCTGCAGCGTCTGCCTGGCGCGGCCGGCGAACCGCGCGGAAACGTGATACTGGCCAAGCTAGAAGGCAACAACCCGGCCGGTTCGGTGAAGGACCGCCCCGCCATCTCCATGATCCGCGAGGCGGAAGCCCGCGGCGAGATCAAGCCGGGGGACACCCTGATCGAAGCCACTAGCGGCAACACCGGCATTGCGCTGGCCATGGCGGCGGCGGTGCGCGGCTATCGGATGATACTCATCATGCCGGATAACCTCTCGGTGGAGCGCCGTGCATCCATGACGGCTTATGGCGCCGAACTCATCCTCACGCGCGCCGACCAAGGGGGCATGGAGTACGCCCGCGATCTGGCGGCTCAAATGCAGATCGAAGGCAAGGGTAAGGTGCTCGATCAATTCGCGAATATGGATAACCCGCTCGCCCACGTTCATGGGACGGGGCCGGAGATCTGGGAACAGACGGAAGGCCGGGTGACGCACTTCGTGAGCGCCATGGGCACCACGGGAACCATCATGGGGGTCAGCGAATACCTGAAGGGCCGCAATCCCCAGGTTCAGGTAGTGGGAGCCCAGCCCGCTGAGGGCTCGCAGATTCCGGGCATACGCAAATGGCCGGAACAATACCTGCCCGAGATCTACGAACCCGCGCGGGTCGATGCCTTCGAATCCATTTCTCAGGGCGAAGCCGAGGACATGGCTCGCCGCCTGGCTGCCGAGGAAGGCATCTTCGGCGGCATTTCGTCCGCCGGCGCCCTGGTCGCGGCGCTGCGTGTCGCTCAGCGGGTCGAGAACGCGACGATCGTGTTTATCGTGTGTGACCGCGGCGACCGCTATCTTTCTACCGGCGTATTCAACTGAGCCGAAGGGGCACTGGCCGGCGCCGCCATGTGGCGCTCGAGCTCCTGCGCCAGATCGGCCACTGAACTGGCATAGAAGTAACTCCGGTTGTAGTGCGTGAGCGCAAAGAAATTCGGGGTTCCCACGCGGTATTCCACGGTGTTGCGCGGCTCGTCGACCAGGTTCACCATGCCCATCGCATGCGCTTGCCACGCCGCCGGGGCGCCGTCGCCTTGTAAGCGCGTGCCCGCCGCTTGCAGCTGTGACCAATCCAGTGTGGGCGTCAGGCCTCCGGTGACCAGTTTCTGCGCATCGGCCGGGGGAATGACCGGCGCGAATACCGGCAGGCCCGGTACCCATCCATGCATCCGCAAGAAACGGGCAACCGAGACGATCGCATCCGGGGTGCTGGCGTGCAGGTCGATGCGTCCGTCTTGGTCGCCGTCAGCGGCGTAGCGCATCAGGCTGCCCGGCATGAATTGCGGCAGCCCCATGGCGCCGGCGAACGAGCCTCTTACGCCGCGTGCATCGAGCCTACCCTCGTAATCCAGTTGGATCAGGTCGGCAAGCTGGTTGCGAAACATGTGGCTGCGCTCTGGCCGAGTTGCATCAGGATAGCGAAACCCTAATGTGGCGAGCGCGTCGAGCACGCGGAAGTCGCCGGTGTGGCGCCCGTAGATGGTTTCGACGCCGATGATGGCCACGATGATGGAAGCCGGTACGCCGTACTCCCGTTGGACCTGCGCCAGCGCCGCGGCGTTTTCCTGCCAGAACTGTTGGCCCGTGCGGATACGCACGGGCTCGACGAAGCGGTTACGGTAGGTGACCCAGCTGCGTCGTATGCGGGTCTTGGATGGCGACATCAGCCGCGCGGCGGTGGCGTTGTACTGAGCCTCTTGAAGCAAGGCTACCACGTGCGCAGACGGGATCTGCCGTTGAGCGGCGACTTCAGCCGCAAAAGCGTGGACCCCAGGATCAAGCGTGCCATCGGCGGCGACGAAGGGGCGAGCGGTTGCTTCTGATGCGCCGGCCTGTATTTCGGGGACTGTGGCGGCGGGCGTAAGGGCGACCCGACCGGCGGGCGCCATAGCCGAAGCTGCACTGCCGGAAGAAGCCCGTGCCTGTGCGACTTGCGACTGCGATGAAAGATTCGTTTGTCCCGCTTGCTGGCTGGCGCAGGCCGTGGTCAGCAAGACGGGAAGGACTGCTTGCAAAATGCGGGTGCGTCTGAACATAATCAACCTTTATGGAGACCCTATACATTACCAGCCCGGCATGCCGGCGACATGAAATGGGAAGCTGGCATCCCGAATGCCCGGAAAGGCTGGACGCCATCAATGACCATTTGCTGTCGTCGGGCATTATGCCGTTGCTCGACACGGTCGAGTTGTCTCGGCCCGCATCTGAAGCCGAGATCTTGCGCGTGCATACGCGGGCCCACCTGGCTCATTTGCAGGCCTTGTCTCCTGCCGCGGGCCACGCCGCCATCGACGGCGACACATCGATGAACCCCCACACGCTGGAAGCGGCACTCGAGGCCGCCGGCGCCGGCATTGCGGCGGTCGACGCCGTCATGCGCGGTGAAGCAAATGCCGCCTTCTGCAATGTGCGCCCGCCCGGGCACCATGCCGAGCCCAGCCGAGCCATGGGTTTCTGTTTCTTCAACAACGTGGCGGTGGCCGCCGCCCACGCGCTGGAACATCACGGCTTGTCGCGCGTAGCCATTATTGACTTCGACGTTCACCATGGCAATGGAACCGAAGCCATTTTCTTTGATGACGAACGCGTCATGATGTGCAGCTTCTACCAGCACCCCTTCTATCCAAACGTCCGGCGCGAGGGCTACCGCGAGAACATGGTGAATCTTCCGGTGGACGCCTACACCACGGGCGTCGACCTGCGACAGCTGGTGAGCGACATGTGGCTGCCGCGGCTCACCGCATTTGCGCCGCAGCTCCTCTTCGTGTCGGCGGGGTTTGATGCTCACCGCGAAGACGAAATGGGCCAATTGGGCATGGTCGAGTCCGATTACGCCTGGATCACCGATCAAGTGGTGAACGTGGCCGAGCGCAGCGCACAGGGCCGTATCGTCAGCATGCTGGAAGGCGGCTACAACTTGTCGGCGCTGGGGCGTAGCGCGGTCGCCCATATCCGCTCATTGTCAAAGTTGTAGAATAAAAGTCTTTTTGCAGAATACCAGTCAGGTACGGGAGCCGGCACGGCCTTTCAAGGCATCGACGCGGCACCGGCCGAACCAGAAATTTATTGACTAGTGAAATCCTGGAGGATGCTCGATGAAGGTGTTAGTGCCTGTCAAGCGCGTCGTTGACTATAACGTCAAGGTACGCGTCAAGTCGGATCAGAGCGGGGTGGATACCGCCAACGTGAAGATGTCCATGAACCCCTTCGACGAAATCGCCGTCGAAGAGGCGACCCGACTCAAGGAAAAGAATACGGTCACCGAAATCGTCGCCGTATCCTGCGGCGCTGCACAGGCGCAGGAAACACTGCGCACGGCCATGGCCATCGGCGCTGACCGTAGCATCCTCGTTCAGACTGACGCCGAGCTCCAGCCCTTGGCCGTCGCCAAGCTGCTCAAGGCCTTGGTCGACAAGGAGCAGCCGCAGCTCGTGATCCTCGGCAAGCAGGCCATCGACGACGACGCGAACCAGACTGGACAGATGCTTGCTGCGCTGCTGGGTTGGCCACAGGCCACCTTTGCCAGCAAGGTCGATGTCCAGGGCGACAAAGTCCAGGTTACCCGTGAAGTTGATGGCGGCCTGGAGACGCTGTCGCTGTCGCTGCCGGCCATCGTCACCACCGACTTGCGCCTGAACGAGCCGCGCTATGTCACGCTGCCCAACATCATGAAGGCAAAGAAGAAGCCGCTGGATACCGTTACGCCCGACGATCTGGGCGTCGACGTTACGCCGCGTCTGAAGACGCTCAAGGTCGCCGAGCCACCCGCTCGCAAGGCCGGCATCATGGTGCCCGACGTCGCGACGCTGGTGGACAAACTCAAGAATGAAGCAAAGGTGGTCTGATCATGACGAATCTGGTTATTGCTGAACACGACAACGGCCAGCTCAAGGCCGCGACCCTCAGTGCGGTGGCGGCAGCTGCCGCCATCGGCGGCGACACGCATATCCTGATCGCGGGCGCCGGTGTGCAGGCGGCTGCAGAACAGGCCGCCAAGGTGGCAGGCGTGGCCAAGGTCATCGTGGCAGACGGCGCAGCATTGGAATACGGATTGGCCGAGAACGTGGCCGCACAGGTGCTCGAGATCGCCGGCAACTACAGCCATATCCTGTTCCCGGCAACGGCGGCAGGCAAGAACGTGGCGCCTCGTGTGGCCGCCAAACTTGATGTCGCGCAGATTTCCGACATCATCGCCGTTGAAAGTCCAGACACTTTCCAGCGCCCGATCTACGCCGGTAACGCTATTGCCACGGTCCAGTCTTCCGACACCGTGAAGGTCATCACCGTGCGCACGACGGCCTTCGATGCAGCCGCAGCCGAAGGCGGCAGCGCCGCCATTGAAACCGCCGGCGCTGTGTCTGACTCGGGGCAGTCCTCCTTCGTCGGCCGCGAATTCGCCAAAAGCGATCGTCCCGAACTGGCAGGCGCCACCGTCGTCGTCTCCGGCGGCCGGGGCCTGGGCAGCGCAGAGAACTTCAAGGTGCTTGATCAACTGGCCGACAAGCTCGGCGCCGCCCTCGGTGCATCGCGCGCCGCTGTCGATGCCGGTTATGCGCCCAACGACTGGCAGGTCGGTCAGACTGGCAAGATCGTCGCCCCCCAGCTGTATGTCGCCGTCGGTATTTCAGGCGCCATCCAGCATCTGGCGGGCATGAAGGACTCCAAGGTGATTGTTGCAATCAACAAGGACGCCGAAGCACCGATATTTGGTGTGGCTGACTACGGCCTCGTGGCGGATCTCTTCACCGCCGTGCCCGAACTCGCCAACGCGCTCTGATTCGCGTTCGTTGATGTCTGGTCCCCGCTGCGGCTTCGCGCCGTCGCGGGGATTTTTCATGGGCTGTTCAGAACAGAAGCCGGCTATATTTCCAGCCGCCATGTTCCACCAGACGTCTGATCTCTTCCTTACAGAGTTCCATGACACGGCTGACCGCCGGCGTCAGGGGCAGGCTGTTTCCGACGCATAGCGCCAGGTTGCGTGCGAGTTCGATATCGGTGGAGTGAGCGACGATGGCGCCGCTGGCGATTTCCGCGTGGGCCGCAGAATAAGGCAGGATGGTAGCTGCCAAGCCGCAGCGTACGGCAGGAATGAGAATGGCTGAAGTACTGGCTTCGGCATACAGGTTCGTTGTGTGGCCCGCTGTCAGAAAAGCGTGATCGACCCGCGCCCGAAGTGTATTGGGCAAGCTGGGAAGAATCAGCGGCATGGCAGCCATGTGCGATATGCGGGGCAGAGCGGGAATGCCGGTCCAGGAGGGCGGCGTGAGCAGCAGCAGATCTTCCTTCAACAACGGCTCGTGCGCCAGCCCATTGAGCGCCTGCTGATCGGGTGAAAGTGAAAAATCGACACGGCCTTGAAGGACGAGCTTGGTCAGATCCGCGCTGGGAATATCCACGATCTCGAGCACGATGGCCGGCAACTCGGTTTTCACACGCTGCATCAAGGGCAATGCCAGAATGCGGGCAGTGCTGGAGGCGAGACCAATGGAGACGGTACCGGTGATCTGATCGGCCGCGCGCGACAGCAGATTGCGGGTGGAGTCCACCTGCCGGAGGATGGTCTGGGCATGGCGGTACAACAGCAGGCCTTCCATCGTCGGCATGACGCCCTTGGGGCCTCGAACCAGCAAGGGCACGCCAAGCGACTCTTCAAGCAAGGCCATTTGCTGGCTGACCGCCGGCTGCGCCACATGCAGCGCTTCTGCCGCGCGCGTGAGGTTCGAAAGCTCCACGACACGTACGAAGTACTTCAGCTGACGCAGATTCATCGAAATAAGATTCTCTTATGGCAACATCGGAAAATACTATTTTTATTGTATGACAAGGGCGATCAAAATAGGCTCAAAGCAAAGGAGACATTGTCATGAGCCTGCCATTGGCTGGATTGAAAGTCCTGGATCTGACCCGTGCATTGTCCGGGCCATTCAGCACGATGATTCTCGGAGATCTGGGCGCCGAGGTCATCAAGGTGGAGCCCTCACCCAATGGCGATATGGTGCGCCAGTGGGGTCCGTTCGATGAAGACATCAGCGTCTATTACCTGAGCGCGAACCGCAACAAGAAGGGCATAGGCGTCGATTTCCGCCAGCCCGAAGGCCTTGCGCTGATTCGCCGTCTCGCCTTGAAATCCGACATCATCGTTGAAAATTTCAAGGTCGGGACCATGGAAAAGATGGGCCTGGGCTACGAGTCGCTCGCCGCGGAAAGGCCGGGCCTCATCATGGCATCGATCTCGGGATTCGGCAGCAAGGGACCGGCACGCAAATGGGCCGGCTTCGATCAGATCGCCCAAGGTTATTCAGGGTTCATGAGCCTGACGGGCACACCGGAATCGGGCCCCACGCGTGTGGGCACCGCCATCGGGGACCTTACGTCGGGAATGTGGATCGTGATCGGCATTTTGTCGGCCGTTGTGGCCCGTCAGAACACAGGCAAGGGCCAGCATGTCGAAACCTCGCTGCTGGCGAGCCTCATGGGTTTGCTCAGTGTGCAGGGTCAGCGTTATCTCAGCGTGAATGAGATTCCCGAACCTTGTGGCAATGTGCATCCGGTGATTGCGCCGTATGGCACCTTCGAAACGGCGGACGGCCCGCTGAACCTGGCGCCGGCGACCCAGCAGATGTGGGTGAAGCTATGCGGCCTGCTCGAGCTCGATCACCTCACCACCGACCCCCGATTCATTACCAACGCTGAACGCATGCAACATCGCCATGCTCTGAAAATGGAGCTCGAGTCCAGTCTCAAGCGCAAGACCCGCATGGAATGGACGCCGGTGATGATTGAGAACGGCATACCGGCCGGCCCCATCAACAACCTGGCCGATGTCTTTTCCGACCCGCAGGTGGAAGCCTGCCAGTTGGTCCAGAGTGTCGAGCATCCCATTATCGGCACATTGCGTCAGGTGGCCTTGCCCCTGGCCATGGACAGTATCGAAGATGGCATTTCGGTGCGCCGCGCGCCGCCCGTATTCGGCCAGCACACCCGGGAAGTCTTGGCTGCTTATGGCTTGAGCGAAGCCGATATCGGGCGGCTCGAAGCCGGCAAAGTCACCTTTCAGGCCGAAGGCTTCGAGCCCTCCGGCGCGACGGCGTCGAGCGCGGAGGAAAACACGTGAGTACGATGATCGCTGCTTCGGAAGCGCCTCAGCTGCGGATGCAGGGACGAGTCGCCACCGTTACCCTGAGCCGCCCCGGCCATGCCAATCGCCTCACCCCCGAAGATCTCGGCCAACTGCAGCGACACATCGCAGCTGTGAACGCGGACGACCGCGTGCTGGTCCTGCGCATCGTGGCCGAAGGCAAATATTTTTGCAGCGGCTACGACATTTCGTCGCTGGCGGATGCCGACGCGCCCGGCTCTCTCTATTTCGGCGAGACGGTCGACATCATCGAGCAGGCACGCCCTGTGACGATCGCCGCCGTTCAGGGCGGGGTCTACGGTGGCGGCACTGATCTTTGCCTGGCCTGTGACTTCCGTATCGGCACGCAGCAGGCGAATATGTTCATGCCTGCTACACGGCTGGGCCTGCACTTCTACCCGGGCGGCTTGCAGCGCTACGTGTCCCGCCTCGGCCTGGATGCTTCGAAACGCCTGTTCTTGACGGCCGAGAAGCTCGATGCGCAGGAAATGCTGCGTATCGGCTTCCTGACTGAACTCGTCGAAGCCGCAGACCTGGATACGCGTGTCGATGCGCTCACGGCCGTGCTGGTCGACATGGCACCCCTCGCCCTGATTGGCGTGAAGAAGCATCTGAATCTGATTGCGCGCGGAGTTCTACAGGCCGACGAGATCAAGGCCTCGGTTCTGATTTCAGAAAAATCGCACGATATCGCCGAAGGGGCCCGGGCATGGAAGGAAAAGCGTCAACCCCGCTTCACTGGCACGTGAGCGGAAACAACTTTCCGGGGATACCACCGGGAAACATGAGCAAGCCGTAGCAGGCCTCACATTTGATCAAACCGGCGTCGTTCATAAGCCGGTCCATCACAAGGAACTCAGGAGACATCATGGAAATTCGCAGCCGTTCAATTCTGTCCGTTGCCATTGCCGGCCTTTGCGCCGCCGTACTCCCGCATGGCGGGGCGCTCGCCGAATCCGCTTATCCGAGCAAACCCATCACCTTGGTGATTGGCTTTCCTCCGGGCGGCGGCGCCGACCACGTGGGCCGCGTCTATGCGAACTCGGTTTCTAAAGTACTGGGGCAGGCCGTGGTGGTCGAAAACCGTCCCGGCGCGGGTTCCACGATTGGTGCAAGCATCGCTGCGCGCGCCAAGCCCGACGGCTATACGTTGTATCTGGGCAACTCCAGTGTAATGGGTAGCGACACGGCGCTCTACAAAGTGGACTACACGCCCGACAATTTTGTTCCCGTTGCCCAGCTTACGACCGGCCCCATGGTGCTGATTGCGAACAAGACCCTGGGCATCAAGTCGGTGCAGGACCTCGTCGATCGAGCCAAGAGTGCTCCCGACTCGATCAATGTGGCATCTTCCGGCAACGGCGTCATTACGCATCTGGCCGCAGTTGAATTCATGGAGCGTGCGGGCGTCAAGTTCATGCACATTCCTTACAAGGGCGGGGCGGCTGCGACCCAATCGGTTGCTGCGGGCGATACCGACATCTCCTTCGCCACAGCACCTTCCGCCAAGGCCATTATCGAGACCGGCAAGGTCGTCGGCCTGGCGGTGACATCGGCCAACAAATCCAAATTGCTGGAGTACCCGCCCATTTCCGAGACCGTATCAGGCTACGACGTTTCAAACTGGTGGGGCGTCTACGCGCCACGCGGCACGCCCGCGGAGGTCATTCAAAAGCTGTTCCAGGCTACCAACGAAGCCCTGTCGGATCCGCAAGTCCGCGCCAGTCTCGAGGCCGGCTACGAAGAGGTGACGCCGTCAGCCTCAGCCGAGCAATTCAACCAGTTTGCCCGCGATGAGGGGGAGAAGGGCCTGCGCCTGGCGAATGCCAGTGTCAAGACCGCCAATTGATCGCGGAGCGGTCGCCCGCAGTATGATCTGGCACTATTGCCATAGTGCGCGACCGAACATCCAATCAAAAGATCCTGCGCCCGACTGAAAGCGGGTGCAGGACATGCGGAGGCATCATGACGTATCAAGCACCTGTCGAAGACATTCGTTTCGTATTCAAGGAACTGGCGGACCTCGAAGGGGTGCTTTCCCTTCCCGCACACGGCGACCTCGACCTGGATACGGTGGACGCCGTCCTGCAGGAGAACGCGCGCTTCGTCGAAGAGATCGTAGCGCCGCTTAATCGCAACGGCGATCTTCAAGGCGCAAAATGGGAAGACGGCAAGGTGCGGCTGACGCCCGGCTTCCGCGAGGCCTTCCATGAATTCACGCAGGGCGGATGGCAGGGCTTGCAGCATGATCCCGAGTGGGGCGGGCAAGGCCTGCCGCGGCTATTGAGCGCGGCGGCGAGCGAATCCCTGAACGCTGCGAACTTATCCTTTGCTCTGTGTCCGCTGCTGACAGACGGTGTGATCGAGGCGCTGTCCACCGCAGGAACTGCCGAACAGCGGGAACGTTATATCCCGCCCATGCTGGAAGGCCGCTGGACCGGCACGATGAACCTCACCGAGCCGCAAGCGGGGTCCGACCTTGCTCTGCTGTCGACGCGGGCGCTACCGCAGGAAGATGGCAGCTACCGCCTCCACGGCCAGAAGATTTTCATCAGCTACGGCGAGCATGACATTGCCGAGAACATCATCCACCTGGTCCTCGCACGTACGCCGGACGCGCCCAAGGGCGTGAAGGGAATTTCCCTGTTCATCGTGCCCAAATATCTGGTGAAAGAAGATGGCTCCCTCGGTAAACGCAATGATGTCTGGTGCGCGTCGCTGGAACACAAGCTGGGCATTCATGGCAGTCCGACGGCCGTATTGATTTATGGCTCAGGTAAGGGAGATGTCGGCGAAGGAGCGGTGGGCTTTCGGGTCGGCGAGGAGAACCGCGGGCTGGAATACATGTTCATCATGATGAACGCCGCCCGGTATGCGGTGGGCGTTCAGGGAGTGGCATTGGGCGAGCGTGCCCTGCAACAGGCTTCTGCCTATGCCGCTGAGCGCGTGCAGGGGCAGGCACTCGAAGGTTCTCCGGGCCCGGTTTCGATCAACCGCCATCCCGATGTCCAGCGCATGCTGTTGACCATGCGCGCACTGACTGAAGGCGCGCGCGCAACGGCGCTCTGCGCCGCAAGCCTGGCCGACAAGGCACATGGCCATCCCGACGAAGCCGAGCGGACGCGCTGCAAGGCAGCCTACGAATACCTGGTTCCCGTGGTCAAAGCGTTTTCGACCGAGTGCGCGGTGGAAGTGACATCGTTGGGTGTGCAAGTCCATGGCGGCATGGGCTATATCGAAGAGACCGGCGCCGCGCAGCTCTACCGAGACGCCCGCATCCTGTCCATCTATGAAGGCACGACAGCAATCCAGGCAAACGACTTTCTTGGCAGGAAAGTCTTGCGCGATGGCGGGGCGGTGGCGGGTTCCATGGCTCGGCAGATGCAAGAGACAATCGCGCAGCTACGTGCGGAGGTAGCGCAATCGCCGGACGACGAGTCGCGCGCGTTGAGCCTGATTGCCGACCGGCTCGACGCCGGTGTCACGGCTTATACGGCGGCACTGCAATACATGCTTGAACACGCTCGGGAGGATGTGCGCGGAGTCTTCATGGGCAGTGTGCCGTTGCTGATGTTGGCGGGCGTCGTGCACGGCGGCTGGCAATTGGCCCGAGCCGCGCTGGTTTGCAGCCAGCGGCAGAGCGCTGGGTCGGCCGGCGAGTTTCATCGGCGCAAGTTGGCAACGGCGGTGTTTTACGCCGCGCACGTGTTGCCCCGGGCGCAGGGCTATTCCGACAGCATCGCTGCCGGGGACCTGGCCGCCCTTTACGCGCCACAGGCCATATAGAGAATAAGTATATGGGAAATGGTTAGTTGAATTCGTCTTTATAAGGGACCAGAATGGTTCATTTCTACCCGCCCCAACATAAGGACGTTTCATGACTACTCTGCGCTTGGGAGACACGGCTCCCGACTTTGAACAGGATTCTTCCGCCGGCCGTATTCGCTTTCATGAGTATCTTGGAGACAGCTGGGGCGTGCTGTTCTCGCATCCGGCCGACTTCACCCCCGTGTGTACGACCGAACTGGGTTACACCGCCATCGTCTCGGGCGAATTCGCCAAGCGTAACGTCAAGGTCATCGCCGTATCGGTTGACGATGCCGATTCCCACAGCAAGTGGATCGAAGACATCAACGATACGCAGAACACCCAGGTGAATTTTCCCATTCTGGCCGATCCGGATCGTAAGGTGGCCACTCTCTATGACATGATTCACCCGAACGCCAGCACCACCGCGACCGTGCGTTCGGTGTTCGTGATCGACCCGGCAAAGAAAATCCGCCTCGTGCTGACCTACCCTGCGAGTACCGGGCGCAATTTCAACGAGATCCTGCGCGTGATCGATTCGCTGCAACTGACTGACAGCCACAGTGTCGCCACACCGGTGAACTGGGAACTGGGCGGGGATGTCATCATCGTGCCGAGCCTGCAGGATGAAGAAGTCATCAAGCAGAAGTTTCCGAAAGGCTACAAGGCGGTGCGGCCTTACCTGCGCATCACCCCGCAGCCCGACCGTTGATTTCGGATCTGCCGGTTCCGCCGTTGTGCTGAACAGACACCCCGCTGCGGCGGGGTGTCTGCATAGGGGCGTTGGTGATTCTTCCCATTGCCTTTGGCACTGTTTTTTTATACAGTAGATAGTACTGTATGAATAAACAGAGGCTCATCATGAAAGCACGCAGTGTCGACTTCCCATTCAAATGGCCCTTTCCTCCGCCGCCCAAGGCACGGCCAGTACAGACTGGGCGGCGGGGTGCCCAAGGTGTGGGCAGGCCTTCAGCTTCTCTTACGCGCAAGGCCATGGTGGCCGATGTCCTGCTTGTCATTTTTTGGGGCGCCACCATTCCTGGGCTTATGTGGTTGGGCGCCGCGGGCGGCTTCTGAACTGCATTCGTGTCGTGGCAACGATACATGGCGTCTAGCGGCGAGCCCTAAGTGGGCCGCCGCCTGTCCGTGAATCGGGCCGCGCTTCGTTTCGAGCCCTTCCCCCGGGCGTGAAAGCCCCCGCTCAGTCGATCAGCTTCCCTTCGGCGTGGAAGGGGTAAGGGCCCTCGAAGCTGCCTATGGGCGCAAGGTGGGTCACCAGGCGGCGGTTGACTTCATCCCAGGCATGTACGCGGAATGCGGGCGGCTCAAGCATCCAGTCTGATGTCGCCTGGGGATCGAGGTTCAGAGTCACCTGATGGGCAGGTCCGGGGCAGGTCGATGCCAGGGTTCCTCCGAACCGCACGTCAATGGCCCGGTGCAAATGGCCACAGAGCACGCGCTCCACGTTCGGGTGGCGGCGCAGCAGGCTTTCCAGTTCGACCGAGCCCTGGCTCAGCCCAATTTTATCCATATGACCGATCAGCGTGCGGAAGGGCGGGTGGTGCATCGCGACCACCACGGCTTGCCCTTCAAGGGCCGCAAGCTGCTGCTCGAGCCACGTCAGGCGCTCGGAGCATAGTCTGCCGTCGCTGCGGCCGGGTTCACTGGTGTCCAGGGCAAGCAGGTGCAGCGGGCCGATACGGCAGTGGTATTGCACAAAGCCGGTCGTGCCCAGGTAGTCGTGATCATTGAATACCGCACGAAGGTTCTGGCGATCATCGTGATTACCTGGCATCAGGTACACCGGCATGGCCAATGGCGCCAGTAGCTCCTTCATGTACTGGTATTCCTCTGCTCGCCCGAAGTCGGTCAGGTCGCCCGTAATTACAATGGCTTCGGGGCGCTGCCGCAAGGCCAAGACCGATTCCACCGTGGTGCGCAGGTATTCCGAGGTATCGACTTTCCCGTAGGCGAGCTGCCCGGGCTTACGAATATGCAGGTCAGTGAGCTGCACGAAGGTCAGTGTGTGTGTCATGGGGGTGGGCAAAGATTCGTGAATCGTGGTCATCATGCATAGGCGCTTTGGTCGCGCGTCGGCAACAAGCGTTCGAGATCGATCTGCAGACCTACTGTGTCGCCCGGTGTGCAGCCCATGAGCCCATGTGCTTCGGCGAGCAGCGTGGTCCGATCTTCAAGTTCCAGGTGCAGCTGGACCCGGTCGCCAAGAAAGGTCCTGCGCGCCACCTTTGCGCGAGCGCCGCCATTCGGGGGCAGGGCCAGATGAATGTCCTCGGGGCGCAGCATGACCTCCTTGCGTGCTCGCAGATGCTGTGGGCAAGTCAATTCGCTTCCTCCCAGCCGGATGACGCCCGCGGCGATGTCGTCCGGGCTGCGCGACAGCGTGTTGACGCGCCCCAGGAAGCGCGCGACAAAGGAGTGCGCAGGGTTGCGGTAAAGGCTCTCCGCGGTCCCGACCTGCACAATGCGGCCCGCCTCCATGACCGCCAGGCGGTCGGCGATCGCCATGGCTTCCTGCTGATCGTGCGTCACGTGCACCGCCGTAATTCCCAGGCGCCTCAACAGCTCCGCCAGCTCATCGCGCAAAGACTCCTTCAGTTTGGCATCAAGCGCGGCCATGGGTTCGTCAAGCAGCAGCACGCGCGGTTTCACCGCCACGGCGCGTGCCAGTGCCACGCGCTGGCGTTGGCCGCCTGACAGCTCCGAAGGCCGTTTCTTCTCCAATCCGTTCAGACGCACGAGATCGATCAGTTCACCCGCGACCTTTTGGCATTCACCGGCGCTGGCTCCGCGTATTTTCAAACCGTAGCTGATGTTGGCTTCGACCGTCATTTGCGGGAAGAGCGCGTAGCTTTGGAAAACCATGCCGATGCCGCGCTTTTCCACGGGTAATCGAGTGACGTCCTGATCGCCGAAAACGATGTGGCTGCCCGCGTCGGCCGTCTCCAGCCCGGCAAGCAGCCGCAGCAGCGTGGTCTTTCCGCAGCCCGATGGTCCCAGCAGCGCCACGACTTCCCCGGCTTCAATCTCCAGGTTCACCGGAAGCAGGCCGCGTGTGCCGTCGGGATAAGTCTTGGCGCAATCCGTGATCACGATGCGCGTGCTTTTTGTGGACAAGGGGCGGGTATCGCGCCCGGTGTTGTGGTCAGCTTCCATAGCGTTTCTGAATGAGGGTGGTGAGCGCCTGCAGCAGCCAGAGCACGGGCAGGATCACAATGAGAAAGACGAGAGTGTAGGCGGAGCCCACTTCGATCCGCATGGACGCGTAGCTGTCGGCCAGGCCGACAGGCAGCGTCCGCGTGAGCGGAGTGTGCAGCATCCAGGTCAGGTTGAATTCCCCGATGGACAAAGTGAAGACCATCAGCATGCCGGCGACAATCGCGGGAAGAACGGCAGGCACCAGCACGCCGAGGAATCGTTGCAGGAAGCCTGCGCCGAGCGTGCGCGCCGCCTCTTCGATGGCCAGCAGTTCCGGGCGCTGGAACGCCGCCGACACGGTACGGACCATGAAAGGTAGCGTGAAGACGACATGGCCGATCAGGATGAAGCCGAAGCTCTGACGCAGCGTGGTCATGTTGCCGTAGACAAGGATCAGCGCGAGGGCGGTGGCGAGGCCGGGAATGGCCACCGGCAGCAGCAGCAGCTCCTCGAAGGCGCGTGCCCAGCGCGAGCGGCTGCGGGCCAGCCCGTACGCGCAGGGCACTCCAAGCAGCAGGGTACACAGCACGCAAGCCAGGGCGAGCATGATCGAGGCGCCCACGGTGCTCCCGTAGACCTCCCAGACTTGCTGCACCCATCGCAGCGTCAGCCCGCTGGACAGGCCGCGGTTGTAGTTATTGACCAGCCCGGCCATGACGGAGACGAGCACGGGGCCGATCATGAACACGCAGATGCCGGCGGTGGTGAGAAAAAGCAGAGGAGAGCGCGAGGTGCTG
The DNA here is from genome assembly GCA_023388835.1 of Pseudomonadota bacterium. GTDB lineage: Bacteria > Pseudomonadota > Gammaproteobacteria > Burkholderiales > Burkholderiaceae_B > Yanghanlia. The sequence goes on from JAEWFK010000149.1 coordinate 15,867, forward strand.
GAGGGTTTCATAGCGTTCTCCTTATTGGGCCGGATTGGCGTCGGTGCTTAATACGCGGGCAACGAAGAGCACACCCCAGGTCACCAGTCCCAGTGCGATCGAAAGCGAGGCCGCGACGGCAAAGTTCGCGTAGTTGGTGAATTCGTTGTAGATGGTGATAGGCAGCACTTCGAACTGGCTCGACAAGGTGAAGGCCGTGCCGAATGCGCCCATGGCGGTGGCGAACACAATGGCGCCGCAAGCCACGGTGGTGGGCAGGAGTTGCGGCCACCATGCGTCGCGCGTGATCTGCCAGCGTGTGGCGCCCAGGACCCGGGCCGCTTCTTCCAGCTGGGGGTCCATGGATTCTGCCGCAGCGGTGTACGAAGCGATGGCCCGCGGCAGAGAGAAGTACAGATAGGCCAGAAAGAGGCCCAGCATTCCATAGGCAAAGGTCATGCGCCCAAGACCCATGCTGTGGGTCAGACTGGCAAAGCCGCCTTGCCGTCCGCCGATCAGGATCACAAAGAAACCCACGATCACGCCCGGAAAGGCCAACGGGGCGGTCAGCAGCGAAAGCAGAGCCTGGCGGCCGCGAAAGCGGCGGCGCGCCAAGTAGATGCCGACCGACGCACCCAGAATGAGCGTGACCAAGGTCGTCGCCAGGGAAAGCCATAAGGTATTGAGCAGGCTTTCCAGATAGCGGCTACTGGTGAGCACAAGGAAATAGGTCTCCCATCCCTTCCCCGCCGGGAGCGCCACGAGGGCGGCGATAGGCAAGAGCCAGAAGGCGGCAAAGAAGATCGCGGCGGGCAGTACGCACAATGAGCGTATCCGCCGTGCGCGATTCATTGGGTGCATGGAGTCGGTCATCTCGGAAAAACTCGAATCGGTTTACTGAACGTGCTTGAGGTAGCTGTCGGCAAAATCGCGCTGGACTTCAGCCATGCGGCCGTAGTCAATGGGCTGCACGCGAGCGTAGTCCGAAGCGGGCAGGAAGAGCGCCTCAATATCCTTCGGCATGGCGTCGGCGCGAACCGGGCGCAGGAAGGCGCGTGCCCAGATGGCCTGTCCTTCATCGGACATGACGAAGTCCAGCGCCTTGCGTCCGTTGTCGGCATGGGGAGCGTTTGCGACCAGGCTCATGACGTAAGGGACCGCAATGGTGCCTTCCTGCGGGATCACGAATTCGACATTGGCCTGATCCTTATGCTTGGCGCGGTAGGCGTTGAAGTCGTAATCCAGCAGGATCCCGATTTCACCGGACAACAGGCGGGCATACGAAGTCTGCTTCGGAACGATGGGCGAATTCGCCTGCAGCTTCTTCAGGTAGTCCAGGCCTGGCTGAACGTTGTCCACCGACCCGCCATGGGCTTGGTTGGCGGCCATGGCCGCCACGTAGCCCACGAAGGCCGAAGACGGATCCAGATAGCCGACGAGTCCCTTGTACTCGGGTTTCAGCAGATCGGCCCACGACTGGGGAATGGGTTTGCCATCGAGCGCGTCCACATTGACCATGAAGCCCATGGTGCCCGAGTGAATGGTGAACCAATGGCCGTCCGGGTCCTTCAGGTCGGCGGGAATCTCATCCCAATGTTCGGGCTTGTAGGTATCGACTACTCCTTCGGTCTTGGCCTGCGCGGCAAAGGAGATCCCGAGATAGACGATGTCCGCGACAGGGTTGGATTTTTCAGCCACCAGCTGGGCGAGCGATTGGCCCGAGTTCTTGTTGTCGGCAGGAATGGAGATGCCGGTCTTGTCTTTGATGGCGCGCAGCTGCGTGCCCCAGTCGGCCCATTCAGTCGGGCAGTTGTAGCAGATGGCGGTCTGCGCCTGGACGCCTGCGGCGGAAAGACCCAGGGCCAGCAGGCCCGCGTGCGCGATACGTTTCAGGAGTAACGACATGGAGAGCTCCATTTGGGTTGTGAACGAGTCGGTATGAGGGCCCGAAGACCCGGGAAGGAATTCAAAGTGCGATAGGAGCCTGCGCGCAGGACTCCGCCCAGCGGATGTGATAGGGCAGGGTGATGCTTTCGGAGGGCTCAGGCCGACGCCGCCGTTCGATGCTGTCGACGAGCCAGTGCACCGCGGACTTCCCCAGCTCCACATTGGGCTGAGCGACGGTGCTCAGGCTGGGAGTCAAATCGCGGCCCAGGTTGATCCCGTCGAAGCCGGTGATGCTGATGTCCCTTGGTACATTGAGCCCGCGCTCGTGCGCCGCCCGCATGGCCCGCATGGCCAACAAGTCGTTGGAGCAGACAAGGGCGGTGGGTCGATCGCCGTGTTCCAGTGCATCAGCCACCTCGCGGATCGCCGTTTCGACGAAGGGAACTTCGATCAATGCGGCAGGCTCGAGGCCGGCATGGCGCATGGCGTCCTTGAAACCGGCGTGCCGTTGTTGCGCGCGATCGGACGCGCTGAGCCGGCCGCAAACCATGGCGATTCGACGGTGGCCCAGGCCCACCAGTCCCTGGACAATATCGTGCATGGCGGCGGCGCCGGCGACCGACACACAGGGGTGTGCGTCATGCCGGTTGTAGATCAGTACATAAGGCACGCCTTGCCGCTGCAAGCGTTGAACGGCGACAGAGCTGGCGGCGTCTGACACGACCAGCACCATGCCGTCCACTCCGAAAGACAGCAGTTGCTCCACGGCTTGCTGTTCCGTTTCGACGCGGTATTGCGTGGTGACCGGCATGATGGCGTAGCCTCCCATGGCCGTCGCTCCCGCCATGCCTTGCAGGCATTCCGCAAAGACAGGGTTGTCCAGCGTAGGAAGAACGATGCCAACCACTTGGCTGCGCTGAGTGCGCAGCGTGCGCGCCGAGGCATTCGGCCGGTAGCCGAATTCGCTCGCCACAGCAAGAACCGCTTCGCGCGTCCGGGCCTGCACGAGTTCCGGGTTGTTGAACACACGTGACACGGTGGCCGGCGACACGCCTGCGCGATGGGCTATATCGACAATGGAGACGCGGGGTGGATTCAGCTCGGGCTGGCTCATGCAAACATCAGTCAATATTCGATGAAAACGATTTCATTTTAAACGCGAAACATGACACACTTGTTACGCCGAATCGATGGCCGAACCGATGGCCCGAACTGGCGGGGCTAGTCGGCGGCGTTTTCCCCGGCATCCATGGTCTTCAGCATGGCGAGGAGAAAAAGATGTGCTTGTCGCTTTTTGCTGCTAGAATAGCGGGCTATTTACCTCATCCTCTGGCGGGGCGTAGTAGAAAAAAGCGTCAGCCCGGCGCCGCCAAGATGGTCATTGGAGTCAACCGTGAATCTTATTGAAATCCTTGAACAGGAAGAAATCCAGCGCCTGACCGGTGGTCAAGCCCTGCCCGAATTCGGCCCCGGCGACACCGTGGTCGTTAACGTGAACGTGGTCGAAGGCACCCGCAAGCGCGTGCAGGCCTACGAAGGCGTTGTCATCGGCCGCCGCAACCGTGGTCTGAACTCTTCCTTCATCGTGCGCAAGATCTCGTCCGGCGAAGCTGTGGAACGTACCTTCCAGCTTTACTCGCCCCAGATCGCAAGCATCGAAGTCAAGCGTCGCGGCGATGTCCGCCGTGCTAAACTGTACTACCTGCGCAGCCGTTCTGGTAAGTCTGCCCGCATCAAGGAAAAGTTGGTCCGTTCCAACAAGAAGACTGCCGCTTAACTTACAGCGGTCCAGCTTCACATCAAAGGCACCCCAGAGCGGGTGCCTTTGTTTTTGCATTCTATGGACCCCATTCCTCCTATATTCTGGCCCAAGCACGTCGCTGGATTCGATCCCACCACCCAGCCGATCGTATCGGTTCCGCCGCTACCCGCGCTGTCCGCCGCCACGCTGCAGCTTCCCTTCATACGCAAGGCCTTCTCGCTTTCGGTTCCATGGCAGGTCGAGCCCGTCTTCATGGGTTATTTCGACCTCGACATCACGGGCCGCAGCGACATCAGAGCGGCGGCCGTCTTCATCCCTTTGGTCGAACGGTCCGACGGACTCCACGTGATGTTCACCCGGCGCGCAGCGCATCTGTACAACCATGCGGGACAGATCTGCTTTCCGGGCGGACGTATCGAGCCCACCGACGTTGACTACGTGCAGGCCGCCTTGCGCGAAACCTGGGAAGAGGTCGGCGTGACGCCTGATTTCGTTGAGTTGATCGGCACTCAACCCAGCTTCCTGACATCCACGCGCTACACAATGAAGCCCGTCATCGGGGTGTTGCGACCCGGCTATACGCTGACCCCTGACCGCAGCGAGGTGGAGGAAGTCTTTGAAGTGCCGCTGTCCCTATTGCTCGACCCGGCGCAGCATCGTCTGCACGAGATCCGTCAGGAGCAGGGCGCACCACGGCGCTTCTTTTCCGTCAGCTGGGGCGACTATTTCATCTGGGGCGCTACCGCCGCTCTGATACGCAACCTCTACCATTACCTCGCGGCCGCCGAAGCCTCTGGCATCGATCCGGTCTGAAAACTACAGTTTTTCAACACCGCAGTCTCAGTCTTCAATAGCTGCGTTGCGCTTCGTTCTCAGCGAGCAGGCGCTGGTAGAGCGCATGCCGTTCAGGGGCGATGTCGCCGCGTTCCAGTGCAGCGAGCACGCCGCAGCCGGGCTCGTGGCGGTGGCTGCAGTTATAGAAGCGGCAGTGAGCCGTAGGTTCCTTGAATTCCGGAAAACCCAACAAGATGTCTTCGGCTGACAGGTGATTCAGGCCGAATGCCTGAAACCCCGGGGAATCGATAAGCGTCCCCTGATTGTCCGGCAGACGATACAGACGCGTGGCCGTCGTGGTGTGCCGCCCCGTACCGAGCGCCTGCGAGTGCTCTTGCGTATGGGCGCGGGCATTCGGCACCAGGGCATTCAATATCGTGGACTTTCCCATGCCGCTTTGGCCAAGCAGCAGGGCACAGTGCCCCCGCAACAAGGGTAGCAAGGTCTCGCGCGTCGCTTTTTCGTTCGTGGCATCGGTTTCGATTATGGGCACACCCAGCCGATGAAAGGCGCCGAGCCGTTGCCTGGCGGCAGTGACCGAGGGCAGGTCGGCCTTGTTCAGGACGATCAAGGGCTCAACGTCGGCGCTCCACGCGCCCACCAGCGCCCGGCCGGCCAGTTCATCTGAAAACATCGGCTCTGGGGCCACCACAATCAACAAGCGATCGACATTCGCGGCAAATTGCTTGGTCCGCATGTCGTCGGAGCGATAGAGCAAGTTGCGGCGCTCCAGTATGCGCTCGATCGTCCCTTCTTCGCCCTGCAGCATGACGATCACGCGGTCGCCCACAGCGGCACCCCCCTTTTTACCCCGAGGAAAGCACTTTCTTAGCGAGCCGTCGTCCAGCTCCACCATGTAATGGCGTCCGTGGGACGAAACGATGGTACCTGTCCGCTCGGACGCGGTCCGGGAAGCGTTCGAGTCGGCATGCTCAGGCAGGGGCATGTTGCAGGTTTTCTATACGTTGCGTGGCGGGTGGGTGGCTATCGTAAAAGGCGGAATGCAAAGGGTCGGGAGTCAGTGTGGCCGCATTATCGTCATAGAGCTTGACCAATGCGGAAACGAGCGCAGCGCTCGACGCCTGGCGGGCGGCATAGCGGTCGGCCTGGAACTCGTCGCGACGCGACAGCCACGCGGCCAGAGGTGTGATCCAGAACGTGAAGACCGGCATGGCCAGAAAGAACAGTATCAAAGCCAGCGCATCGTTCGGACGCCCAAATTGCGGCGTCACACCCAAGCCTTCGTAAAACCAGAGTTGCCCCGACAACCATGCCAGCACTGCGAAAAAGACCAGGGCGAAGGCGAAGGAGAGGACCATCCGGCGAAGGATGTGCCGATGTTTGAAGTGGCCCAGCTCATGGGCGAGCACCGCTTCGATTTCTTCTCCGTTCAGGCGGGACAGCAGCGTGTCGAAGAACACAATACGGCGCGCATTGCCGAAACCCGTGAAATAGGCATTGCCGTGGGCGGAGCGCCGGGATCCGTCCATGACGAACAGACCCTTCACGGAAAACCCGCAGCGTTGCATGAGTCCGTTGATGCGTTGCGAGACGTCAGGATTTTCCAAGGGTGTGAACTTGTTGAATACTGGCGCAATCACGGTGGGAAACAGCCAAATCAACAGGACATTGAAGGCAACCCAAGTGCCCCAGGCCCACCAGATCCAGTTCGTGCCGGTATTGCCCATGATCCACAACACCGCGGCGGCCAGCGGCGCACCAAACAGCAGCGAAAGCGCCAAGGTCTTGATGGAATCCATGATGAAGAGTGCGGGCGTCACACGATTGAAGCCGAAGCGCTGTTCGAGCCGGAACTTGTTGTACACGGCGAAGGGCAGGCCGATCACGCCCATGATGGCGAACACGGCGGCGATGAGTGCCAGTTGACGCAGCATGTCGTTGTCGAACAAGTGCGCCAGCTGCACATCCAGGAACTGCAGCCCGCCCATGAGCGTGAAGGCCACCAGGACTACAGCCTCGACCATGCGTTCCACGATGGTCAGGCGCATTTTGGCCACGGTATAGTCAGCGGCGCGCTGGTGGCTCCGCAGCCCGATGCGCGCCGAGAATGCATCGGGAACACGGTCGCGATGGCGCAACACATGACGAATCTGGCGCGATGCGAGCCAAAGGCGCAGCAGCACGTCTGAGAGCAGGAAGGCGACGAACAGTAGGGAAAACATATTGGGCGTCTTATGCGAAAATCTCTATTTTCAAGAAGGGATTATATGGCGGGCAAAGAACAGCGCCTGGTCTGGATAGATATGGAGATGACCGGCCTCGATCCAGAAAAGGAACGCATCATCGAACTGGCGGCGGTGATCACCGAACCCGACCTCACTTTGGTGGCCGAAGGCCCGGTACTGGTCGTGCATCAGTCCGATGAACTGCTCAACGCCATGGATAAATGGAACCAGTCCACGCATGGCAAGAGCGGCCTGATCGACAAGGTGAAGGCATCCTCCCTGACCGAAGCCGATGCTGAATCCCAGATGCTCGAGTTCCTGGCCAAGCATGTGCCCGCTGGAAAATCCCCCATGTGCGGCAATACCATCGGCCAGGATCGTCGCTTCATGGTCAAGTACATGCCCCGCCTCGAAGCTTTCTTCCATTATCGCAATCTTGATGTCAGCACGCTGAAGGAGCTGGCGTTGCGCTGGAAGCCCGAGGTCTACCGCAGCTTTCTCAAGCATAGCCGGCATGAAGCGCTGGCCGACATCTATGAGTCGATCTCGGAACTCAAGCATTACCGCGAGCACTTCATAAAGGTCTGACCTGAAGGC
>JAEWFK010000094.1 GCA_023388835.1 Pseudomonadota bacterium
GCCGCCGGTTACATGCTGATCGCCATTCCCATCGTGCTGTGCGGCCTGGTCCTGCTTCGGGAGCCTTCAGACCGCGCTTGAAGCCTGCCCCTGGGCTGCCTGCAATTCAGCGAAGGACGTCAGCCGGCCGGCGACGGCGCTGGCCGCCACGGTAGGCGGGCTTGCCAGCCATACCTCGCCCGGACCCGAACGCCCGGGGAAGTTGCGGTTGATCGCGCTGACTGTCACTTGGCCGGCTGCGATGGACGAACCCGGACCGCAATTGGCGCAGGCGCCGCAAGAAGGCTGCAGGATCCGCGCCCCCATGGCGGCGAATACTCGATCGTAGCCGCGCGCTACACAGTAATCACGTACGGCGGTCGTTCCATACTGCAGGTACAACGAAACGCCTGGCGCGAGAGTCAGCCCGCGCTCATGAGCCCAGGCGAGCACGGCGTGGTAATGATCGAAATCTTCCCGTTTTCCAGCTGTGCATGACCCGCCGTACGCGATGTCCACGGCGGGCCGCGAATCGAGCAGCGCCAGTGGAATGCCGTTGCCGGGGTCTCCCGGCGCCGCAACCATGGGCGACAGCGCGCCGCAGTCCACGTGGATGCGGCCGGCATAGCAGGCATCGGTGTCGCTTTGCATCCAGGGCTCGATATCGAACTCGATGCCTCTGCGCTCGCGCAGAAAGCGCACGGTCTCGGCGTCGGGCGCCACGATGCCCGTGAAACCGCCCAGCTCAGCCGTCATGTTGGTGAGCGTGGCGCGTTCATCTGTGGACAGCGTCGCGATGGTGCCGCCTGTGAACTCGAACACCTTGCCCACGCCTGCGCCGGCGCGAATTTCCGGCAGGGCAAGCAGATGCAGAATGATGTCCTTCGCGGTGATACCGGGCGGAAGGCTGCCGCTGAGTTCCACGCGCAGTGACTCGGGCAGCGTCAGGCGCGCGGCGTCGGTAACGAAGGCGTTGGCCATGTCGGTGCTGCCTACGCCGAACGCCACGCAGCCCAGCGCGCCGCTGTGCGGAGTGTGCGAATCCGTGCCGACGACCACCTGACCCGGCAAGGCGTAGTGCTCAGTCATCATGGCGTGCGAGATTCCGGCGACGTTGTCGCCCGATTCCGCAGCCGCTTCGCTTTCGGTCAGCGTGCGGTGCAGGCGCAGCCCGTAGTCGTTGACGAAATCGCGCTGAGCCTGGCACATGATCCGGATGTTGGGAACGATGCCGGCCGCTACATGGTTGGGGCTTTCCTCCACATAGGACGTGTGGTCTTCGAACACCACGATGTGTTCGGGGCGTGACAACGACAGCGGGCGCCCGAAAGCCGCGTGCAGCATATAGGCAGCCATGCCGGTGTAATACTCGTGGATGAAGCGCCAATCGGGCCGCAGGAAGACGCCGTCGCCGGGCTGCGGGCGACGGGGCGTCGTGTCCGTCGTGATCAGATGGCGTTCGATGATCTTCTCGAAAAGCGTCTTTGGTCCTTCCGCTGTGCGACTTCCCGAGTGCACGTCTTGCGTCCGGGGCTTTTCCAGGACACTGCGGCCATATTGCAGCAGTCCCCCCGCTTGCACGATGCGGGCGGTGAGATCGTCGCGCCCGGCGACGATGTCCTCCACGGTCACCGGCTGGCCGCTGAGCAGCCGCTCGATCAGGCTGAAGTCGGTGCTCGTGTACAGGCCGATGTTGTCCGCGTTCTGGCGATAAATGCGCTCGAAGCTCTCGGCGATGACGAGTCGGACGCCGGCGGATTTTTCGGCCACGGGACTGTGTTCGCGCGATGAACCCTTGCCGTAGCGCTTGCCCGCCACCACCACGTTGAAGCCGCCCTTCAGGACGGCATCCGTCGCAATGGGGCGACGCCCGCTCGCAACAAGTCCGGTATAGGGATAGCGCCCGAGCGTCTCGTCGAAATGCGTGAGGATCGGGACGGGCGTGATTTCATCGGTCGAAACGTCATCCCGCAGCGGAGCGGCTTCGTCCAGGCTGGAAGCCTGTCCTTCGAGCTGCCGCTCAACGGCGGCGGCGTCCGCGGACAGAAACAGGATGCGGGCAGTGCCCGTGAGAATACCGGGGGATGACATGACGGCTCCGCGCTTGCTATTGGGGTTCCAGGCCGGCCATCTTCACCAGGGTGGCGCTACGCTCGACTTCGTCATTCAGAATCTTCAGCGCTTCCTGCGAGCCGGTGCCGGTCGACACGAAGCCTTGAGGCTGCAGCGCCTTCAACAGGGTCTCGTCTTTCATGCTTCGCTGCACCGCGGCCTGCAGTTTGGCAACGACGTCCGCCCGCAGACCGGCCGGGCCGATCAGGGCGATCCACGCATCGTAGGAATAGCCTTTCACGCCAGACTCGGAAAGCGTCGGCACATTCGACAAGGCGCCTACCCGCTCGGGCGTGCTGACCGCCAGCGCGCGCAGCTTGCCGCCTTCGACGGCGCCCAGGATCGACGGGACGGCGAGAAATGCGGTGTCGATCTGTCCGGACATGACGTCGGTCGCCAGAACGGTTCCGCCGCGGTAAGGCACGTGCGTCATGTCAATCTGTGCCTGCGAATTCATGAGCTCGCCGGCCAGATGCAGGACGGTGCCGATTCCCGACGAACCGTAGTTGATCTTGCCGGGTGCTGCTTTTGCAGCATTGAGCAGGTCCTGCGTCGACTTGTAGACCGAGTCGTCCGCGACGACCAGCGCGAGCGGGGTCGTACCGAGTACGGAAATCGCCGTGATGTCCTTTACGGAATCGTAAGGGATATCTTTGTACAGGCTGGGATTGATGGCGTGGTTGGACGATATGATCGCCAGCGTATGGCCATCGGGCTTGCTGGCGACGAGCTGCCGTGTCCCGGGTATGCCGCCGGCGCCGGACAGGTTCTCCACGACCAGTGTCTGATTGAGCTGCTTGCCCAACTGATCGGCCACGACGCGCGCCACGACGTCCGCGGTCGACCCGGGCGAGGTCGGCACGATCAGTCGGATGGGGCGGTCAGGATAGTTATCCGCCGTTGCGGCGGGTGATGAAAAAATCGCCATGGCGGCGACGATACAGGCCGTGATGGATTTTGGCATGGGCATGGTTTCTCCTCCGTTGCAGTGGCGCACTAGCCGCCTGCCGCCTGATTCGCAGCGATATTGTTTCGGCTCGAGCGTCTGGCGAGTATAGGAAGCGGCCCCGGCATTCCGAAGTGCCATCTCGGCACGGCCGTCATCGCCGATCATGAGGTCCCGGAGTTCAGGGCTCTTCTTGAGAGAGGAAGCTGACGAGCCGCTCGGCTGTCGGCGAGAGCGGGCGGTCGGTGGGCAGTACCAGGCAGATTTTTCGTTGTGCCCATGGGTCCGAAAGCGGCCGCACTGCAACGTCCAGCGATTGCAGGTAGAGTTCCGCGATCTGCTGGGGAAGAACCGCGATGCCCAGTCCCGCATGGGTCATTCGGCACAAGGCATCCAGGCTGGCGACCCGTATCCGGACCGACAGCGTGACCCCCAGGCTACGCGCCTGCTCGGCAAGCAACCGGGTCAATGCGCTGTTTTCGCGCAGACTCACGAACGTTTCGCCGGTAATGTCGGACAAGTGCAGATGCGGCCGGCCGGTGAGCGGGTGCCCGGAAGGCAGCATCACGGCCAGCCGGTCGCGGCGATAAGGCAGCTGCCGAAGGTCTTGCGGCATTTCGGCCTGATTGCAGATGCCGAAGTCGGCGGCATGCTCGCGCACGAGCCGTACGACATCGGGGCTGTGCTCTTCTTCGATGTCGACGTCCACATCGGGAAACAATCGCTGGAAGGCGGCGATGTCTTCCGGAAGGAACTGCACGATGGCCGAAAGATTCGCGACCAGCTTCACTTTTCCCTGCACGCCGGCATAGAGCCGTGACAAATCTGCAGCCATGGCTTCGATGTCGCGAACGACCGTCCGTGCGTGTCGCAGGACCGTCTGGCCGACCGGCGTTATGGCGACACCCCGCGTGTGGCGCTCTATCAGGGGGAGGCCGATGAGGGCCTCCATATCTGCGATGCGCCGACTCACTGCTGACGGCGCAATCAATTCGCGCTCGGCGGCGCGCGCAATGCTGGCTTCCTGGCATACGGCAATGAACAGCCTGAGCGAGGTAAGGTCGAGTCGACGGAGCAGGTTTTCCATGGCGTTGACGGTCGGAGAGCGGCGGCGGAGTTACAGTGGGGAGTCTAACGGGAATGCGCGTGGGCATGGCATGTGCCCCACTCATTTCCGGTTCTGCAGCCGCTGTTCGTGTTGTCCAGGAGAATACATTGCGTCATCTCGTCCTTTCCTTCCTTCTAGGCATGTCCGGAACGTTCCTGACATCGGCTACGGCGCTCGGCCAGACGCCGCTGGCAGAACGGGCGCCCGGCCTCTGGGAGATTCGTCTGGTCGACGGCTCCAGCCTCGCATCGATCGCGTTGGGCGTGCAGCAGGCGCTCAAGAACCTGCCGGAAGGGCAACGGCGCCAGATGGAGCAGTTGATGGGTGGCGGCGGCGTGAAGCTGCCCACCGTGATCCGTCAGTGCCTGACGCCGGAAATGGCGCGCGGTGACATCAAGAGCCAGCTTGCCCAGCACGATATCAGTTGCTCTGAACTCGACTGGCAGGAATCCGGCGGCAGCGGGCGGTTCTCGTTCGTGTGCAGCAACTCACAAGGAGACTGGACAGGACAGGGCCGTATCTGGGATGCCACTCCGAAGCACTTCATGAGTGAAGCCAACGTCCAAGGCAAGTACAAGGGCCAGCCTGTCACGCTCGACATGAAGCACGAAGGCCGTTGGCTCGGTTCCGACTGCAAAGCCCAATAAAACGTGACCGCCTATTTTATTTAGCTGACGCTGGCGCCGAGCCAGTGTCCGTCCCTGACCCGTTCCAACGCCACGTCGCGCATGACGACGCGCGCCGCCAGGCCGGCGGGGGACAACTCTTCGTCCGAGAGGCTCGCCAACAGGTTCCTTCTAATGAACCCAGGGTTTGTGAGCTCTGCGATCTGGAAGGTTTCGTGACGCAGCCGCGCCAGAGCCGCGCCTGGCTGTATGGTTGCCGCGATGCCGGCGCGTACCGTGTCCATCAGGATCGCCAGTGAGTCGATCTCCAGGACGACATTCGGAGTCATATTCAAGTGGCGCGCGGCCTGCGCAAGCAAGGCACGCAAGCCATGCATGCCGGTGGGCATGGCCAGCGGAACATCGCAGATGGCTTCGAGTGAGACTGAATTGGTTGCGGGGAAGGGGCTGAATGAAGGCGCGCCGATCAGAAACAGCCGTTCCTGAAGCAAGGGCTCGGTCGACCAGCGGCGCGCGATCTCGGCGTTGAAGACGATGGCAAGGTCCAGCTGGCGAGTGTTCAACATGGAAGCCAAGTGTCCCGACAGCGACTCGACCAGATGCAGGCGGACGTCCGGATAGCGCGAGCGCATGGCTTGTACGAGCGGCAGGCCCATCACGGCAGAGGTCGTGGGCGCCATGCCAACGCTGACATGGCCGGAGAGCCGGGCTTGGCGCGCGGCGCGCCCCGCCTCGTCGATATGGCGCAGAGCGAGCTGAGCCTGGCGGAAGAACGCAATGCCTGCATCGGTCGGGACGACGCCGGTCGATGTCCTCTGTAACAGGCGGGTCGCGAGTTCGGATTCGAGTCGGCTGATCTGCTGGCTGAGCGCCGATGTGACCACCCCCAGATCTTCCGCGGCGCGGCCCATGCTGCCCAGTTCAACCGCCCGGGTGAAGTAGCGAAGCTGACGTATCTTCATATGCGCCCCTGTCTGAGGTCCGTATTTTCTCACCTATTCACATTTCGTGAAGACCTATGGCGACGGCCAGAGTAGCGGGGATGCGGCCGCGACATTACACTGCCCGCCTGCGAGGCCGCCCCTGCGGCGCGAATAACATCATTCGAACGACCAGAGAGAGGAACACCGTGAAGAATCTGAAAATCGTGAGGACCGCGGTCCTTGCCGCCTGTACGCTGCTTGCGGCGGGCGCCGCATCGGCGCAGGAATTCCCAAAGGATAAACCTGTGCAGATGGTGGTGGGCTTTGTCGCGGGCGGCGCTGCCGACTCCGCGACGCGGCTCATCGCTTCGAAGCTTGCCGACAACCTTGGTCTTTCCATTGCCGTCGTGAACAAGGCTGGCGCCGGCGGCAATATCGCGCATCAGTATGTGTCCACCCAGCCGGCAGACGGCACCACGCTGTTGCTGGGATCGGTCGGGCCGCTCACCATCGCGCCGCATCTGACCAAAGTGGCATACGACCCCTTCGTGGACCTTACCCCCGTCTCCGGAGGCGTGCATTTTCCCAATGTCCTCGTCGTACACCAAAGCGTGGGTGTGAAGACCTTCAAGGAATTCATCCAGTTGGCGAAGGAGCATCCTGACCGCGCAGAGTACGCATCCACAGGCGTCGGTTCCGCATCGCACCTGGCGGGCGAGCTGCTGAACATGTATGCCGACGTCGAGATGGTGCACGTGCCGTATAAGGGCGGCGCCCAGGCCATGCAGGATCTGGTCGGCGAGCGAATTGCGTCGTATTTCTCGGCGCCTCCCACCGCCTTGCCCTTTATCCGTACTGGCAAGCTCATCGCCCTGGCGACAACAGGCCTGGAGCGCCCGGCTTACATGCCCGACGTCCCCACGGTTGCAGAAGAAGGCTACGAAGGCTTCGAAGCGCTGAACTGGTATTCGTTCATGGCACCCGGCAAAACGCCGGAGCCCATCCTGGAGCGCTGGAACCAGGAGGTCGTGAAGGTGCTGACCAATCCGGAAGTGCAGAAACAGCTCAACGATCTTGGCTTGTCGCCTCACCCCACAACGCGTGCCGAATTCAAGGACTTCATGCGCGCGGAATCCGACAAGTGGTCCAAGATCATCAAGGAACGCAATATCACGATGAACTGATCGCTCGGGCCGCCTTGTCCCGGGCCAGCAGGGTCAGACCACGGTTTTCATTGTGCGAAAATCGTGGTCAGTTGACTCCGGCCTTTATTGATCGTCGGACTGATCGGCGCCTGCCGCGCTCGTGAATCGCGGTTCGCTGTGGTGGGTCACGAACTCCGACAGGGACATGCGCTCCGGCTGATAAGCATTGATGGGGTCCGACAGGTCTTCGTAGCCGATCGCCATGCCGCATACGATCAGCTGATCGTCGCCGATACCCAGGTGCTCCTTGACGATGCGGGGATAATTGGCGAGCGCAGCCTGAGGGCAGGTGTGCAAGCCATAGCCGCGGGCCGCCACCATGATGCTCTGCAGGAACATGCCGTAGTCCAGCCAGCTGCCCATCTCGAGATCCCGGTCGATGGTGAACAGCAGGGCCACGGGAGCCCCGAAAAATTCATAGTTTCGACCGTGTTGCCGGGCGGTGGCTTCGCGGTCGCCTTTCTGTATACCCAGCAGGCCGTACAGGCCCCAGCCGGTGGCGCGCCGCCGATCGATATACGGGCTGCGCCATTTCAGCGGGTAGTACTGGTATTCTCGATCCTCCGGCTCCCCCGCGTGGTGAGCCGCCAGCAGAGCAGCCGACAATTGATCGCGTGCCGCCCCGGACACCACATGCACGTTCCAGGGCTGGACGTTGCTGCCGCTGGGCGCGCTCCCCGCTATCCGCAACAGCTCATCGATCAGGCCTGGCTCTAGCGGCTTGGGCAGAAAAGCACGGGTGCTCTTGCGAGAAGTGATCGCTGCCTTGACCGCCTGCGTTGCTGGAATGTCGGAGACGGTGTCAATCAAGCTGTCTTTCATTGTGCTAGTCGGTTCCGCGTTCGAAAGGAGCGGTCAGCATACTGCAGTTCGGGCGCCGAGACGGCGGCCGAGCGCGAAGGCGCGCGCGAATCGGCCACTCAGCAGCCACGATCAGCCATAGCGCGGCGCGAAGGTTGTGGCGGGTGTCGGCCTCGATTGCAGGCCCAGTTCTTGCTTTGAACTGCACCGTCCAGACTTCTCATCGTGATATCCATGCATGAAAAATTTCGAATGGCGGCGGAGCGGATTGCCGCGATCGCCGGCAGCCCGTTGGCGTTCTCGGTGGCCCTGTGCCTGGTCGTCCTCTGGGCGGTGAGCGGCCCGCTGTTCGGTTTCTCGGACACCTGGCAACTTGTCATCAACACCGGTACGACCATCATCACTTTTCTGATGGTGTTCCTCATCCAGAACGCCCAGAACCGGGACTCCGTCGCTGTCCAGTTGAAGCTGGATGAATTGATACGCTCCATGCGGGGCGCCCGTGTGGGGATGATCAATATCGACCAACTGAGTGACGAAGATCTTCAACGGCTGCGTGCCCAATTCCAGGCGCTGGGCGACGAAAACGGCGGCTGCACGGAATTGGAAGCGGATATTCGCACCGAAAACGACGTGCAGGTGAAAGTTCACACCACATTCAATAAAGAGGGCGAGGTTGAATCACGCGAAGTCGATCGCGAAGAACGGCGGCAACAGACTGCGACCGTGAGACGGGACGATTGACCGAACGCTGACGCGACCCGGCTGCGCATGGTCTGAACCGCAGCTGGGGCGGCAGCTTATCGGGTGCGTTCGCGAGCCAGATGCTGCGGATTCGCATATACGGCAAAGTCCTGTCCGCGAGCAAATCCGATCAACATCACACCAAGCGCTTGCGCGGTCTGAACCGCGTAGTGTGTGGGCGCTGATACGGCTGCGACGGCCGGAATGCCCACCGCAGCCGCCTTCTGCACCATTTCGAAACTCGCGCGGCTGGAAATCACCGCGAAGCCCTCTGTAGGATCACAAACGCCTCGACGCGGAAAGAGCGCACCGATGAGTTTGTCCATGGCGTTGTGTCGGCCAATGTCTTCGCGTACGAGTTGAATCTGGCCGGAAAGATCTGTCCATGCCGCGGCGTGTGTCGCGCCGGTCAATTGATGAAAGGGCTGGCGTTCGCGCAGCCCTCGTATCGCTTCGACGACAGCATGCGGAAGAATGGGCCGGCAGGGGCCTGCGACCGGCGGTAAGGAGCGTTCGACATCCTGCAGCCTCTCTAGCCCGCACAGGCCGCAGCCCGTGCGTCCCGCCATGCTGCGGCGCCTGTGCTTGAGCTGCGCCAGACAGGCGCTGGCGATGGTGAGCTGCGCTACATTGCCCTGCGCGGACTCCTTGATCTCGATATCGCGGATATCAGCCGAACTTCGGATGATGCCCTCTGTCAGCGAAAAGCCGATTGCGAGATCCTCGAGATCGCAGGGGGTAGCCAGGACGGTTGCGTGACTGATTCCGTTGTATTCCAACGCAAGCGGCATCTCCTGTGCTACCCAGTCCGTCTCCGCCGTCTCCGGTGTTCGGCCTCCAAGGTAGCGGTGCACCGGTACCGCGTTGGCGCCGGCATTCTCCGATGCCATGCACGATTCGGAATAACGGGATTGGCTCATGGCGGCGCCAAGCGGTCCGGCCGTAAGCGGTGGCGCCCGTCCGTTGCGCGCCGCAGAGCCAGTGAGGTCGCAGCCAGCGCACCGAGTCCCGCTCCCCCGGCCAGCAGAAACAGAACGAGTATCTGGTACTTGGCCGCCTCGAACGGCGCCATGCCCGCGAGGATCTGCCCGGTCATCATCCCGGGCAGGGTAATGATGCCGGCGGCCGACATCTGGTTCACGATAGGGATCAGTCCGCTGCGCAAGGCATTGCGCTGCAAGGGTTTCAGCGCTTCGCTGCGGGTTGCGCCCAATGCCAGCTGGGCCTCGATCGCCGCGCGCTCGCGGGTCAGACCGGTGTTGAACACATTCAGACTGATGCTGACCCCGTTCATCACGCTGCCCAGAACGATTCCTACGAAGGGAATGAATACCTCGGGCGCCGACCATGGTGCCGAGCGGAGATTGACCACGGCGAAGAGCATCACCAGGACAGCCGCCGCCGTTGTGGCGCAGGCGCCGATCCCTACTCCCCATCCCCCAGCGAAACGCTGTTTCTGGCGCGACCACACTTCATAGCTGGCCAGGGCGATCATCAGCGCAGCGACGCCCAGCATGATGGCCAGAGAAGAAGAGGCGAACACGCTCTTCAATACGAGGCCCACCAGCAATAGCTGCGCGGTGGCACGCGCAGCCGCGAGGATCAGCGCGCGTCCAAGACCTAAGTTGAGCAGGAAGGATAGTGCGGCATTCAGCAGTACCAGAAGCGAGGCGACGCCGAGGTCGAAATAAGTGAGCAGCGGAGCGCTCATTGCTGCCCCTGCAATACAGCCGAACCTTCGGGGAGGCTCGCGTCTTCGGCCAGCGCTTCGGGAGAAATTTCTTCCAGTGCCCCGTCTTGCAGACGTACGTGTCGCGTGCCCATGCGTCCGGCCTGTTCCGCATCGTGCGTGACAAGAATCACGGACGTCCCCGAATTCATGCGTGAGCGCAGCAAGGCCTCGACCAGGGCAATGTTTTCAGGGTCGAGGGCGGAGGTCGGCTCGTCAAGCAGCAAGACACGGTTGGAAGGCCCCAGGGCTCGCAGCAATGCCAGGCGCTGACGTTCGCCTGTGGAAAGCTGCGCTGTGGGCCGTTCGATGGCTGCCGGGTCGATACCGATCAATGGCAGTAAGCCGGGCAGATCAACGTCTGGATGAAAATGCTCGCCCACGGTGTCGGCCCACCAGCCGGATTCCGCCGCCAGATAGCTGACTTGGCGGCGCCACTGGGGCGCCGGCATGCCGGAACAGGAGGAGCCATTGAGAAAAACATCGCCTTCGTGGGGGTCCAGGTCCGCGATCATGCGAAGCAGCACACTTTTGCCTGACCCGGACCTGCCGCTGACCGATACGCATGTGCCCTGCTCGATAATGAGATCGATCGGGCCGATGTGCAAACGACGCAGCCCTTTGATTTCCAGCATTTGCGCCCACTCGCGAGTGAAATCATCGACCATCGGATGGTAGCACGCTCGGCTAGGGGTTCCGCACATCGCAGGACGCGGGCACTGATCTTATCCTTAGGTCAATAGCCTGGAGGCCGGGCGCACACCACCGTGCTACGATTTCTGCCAGTCCATCCTTGCGGCATTCCGCTGCATATAAGCCGATCCACACCATGCTTCATATCTTCCCTGACACTTCCTCCATTGCCGAGTACGTGAGCAGCGCACTGATTGAAAAAATCAGCCACCATCCCGAAGTAGTGCTCGGCCTGGCCACGGGCGGGACCATGGAGCCCATTTATGCGCGGTTCGTGGAACAGGTGCGTCGGCTTCACGTGGATGTTTCCAGGCTGACCTCCTTCAATCTTGACGAATATGTCGGACTGAGCGCCGAGCATCCGAAAAGCTACGCGGCTTACATGCGCCAGCATCTATTCCAGCATTTGAGTTTCGACGGCAGCCGTCTGCACCTTCCCGATGGGTTGGCGCGCGATCTGGACGGACACTGCCGCGAATACTCGGACATGGTGAGACAGTCGGGCGGCATCGAACTGCAATTGCTCGGGGTCGGAGGAAACGGGCACATCGGCTTCAACGAACCGGGAACCCCATTCAACAGCTATTGCCACGTCGTTCAGCTTTCCGAGCGCACTCGCCTGGACAACAGTCGCTTTTTTGAAGGGAACGCCATCGTGCCCGCCTCCGCCATCACCATGGGCATGGTCGAGATCATGGAGGCGC
>JAEWFK010000110.1 GCA_023388835.1 Pseudomonadota bacterium
CCACGACACGCTTGGCTTCCTGATAGCGGGAAGCGGACTTGCCATAGCCCACGGCCAAGTCCTGCAGCTGGCACTCGCCGCCCTGGTCACAGACCGGGCAATCCAGCGGGTGGTTGATCAGCAGGAATTCCATGACCGAGTTCTGTGCGGCCACGGCTTTCTCGGAGCGCGTGTGGACAACCATACCGTTGGTGACGGGCGTGGCACAGGCCGGCAATGCCTTGGGCGCCTTTTCGACGTCGACCAGGCACATGCGGCAGTTGGCTGCGATGGAAAGCTTCTTGTGATAGCAGAAGTGGGGAACGTATACGCCGAGCTTGTGCGCGGCCTGAATGACCATGCTGCCTTCGGGAACATCCGTCTTGATGCCGTCGATGGTGACTTCAACCATTAGCGTGTCCTGACTACAGATATTTGGGCACCACACATTGCTTATGCTCAATGTGGTGTGCGAACTCGTCGCGGAAGTGCTTGATGAAGCTGCGTACGGGCATGGCAGCGGCGTCGCCGAGGGCGCAAATGGTGCGGCCCATGATGTTCTGCGCGACCGAATCCAGCACGTCGAGGTCTTCAGGGCGGCCCTGACCGTTCTCGATGCGATTCACCATGCGATACAGCCAGCCTGTCCCTTCGCGGCAAGGGGTGCATTGGCCGCAGCTTTCTTCGAAATAGAAATACGACAAGCGCAGAAGCGACTTGACCATGCAGCGGGTTTCATCCATGACGATGACCGCCCCGGAACCCAGCATGGAACCGGCCTTTGCGATGCCGTCGTAGTCCATATTGGTTTCCATCATGATGTGGGCGGGCAGCACCGGGGCGGAAGAACCGCCCGGGATGACGGCTTTCAACTTGCGGCCGCCGCGCATGCCGCCCGCCAGCTCCAGCAACTTGCTGAACGGTGTACCCAGCGGAACTTCGTAGTTGCCCGGCAGTTCGACGTCGCCGGACACCGAAAAGATCTTGGTGCCGCCGGCGTTGGGCACGCCGATTTCAAGGTAGGGTTGCGCGCCGTTGCGGATGATCCAGGGGACCGCCGCAAAGGTTTCCGTGTTGTTGATGGTAGTGGGCTTGCCGTACAGGCCGAAACTGGCCGGAAACGGCGGCTTGAAGCGCGGCTGGCCTTTCTTGCCCTCAAGCGATTCAAGCAGGGCCGTTTCCTCGCCGCAAATGTAGGCGCCGTAACCATGAAAGGCATGCAACTCGAAGTTGAAGCCCGAGCCCAGGATGTTGTCGCCCAGGAAGCCGGCGGACCGGGCCTGCTCAAGCGCCTCTTCGAAGCGCGAGTAGACCTCGAAAATCTCGCCGTGAATGTAGTTGTAGCCCTGGGTGATGCCCATCGCATAAGCAGCGATGGCCATACCCTCGATCACGATATGCGGGTTGAAGCGCAGGATGTCGCGGTCTTTGAAAGTGCCCGGCTCGCCTTCGTCGGAATTGCACACCAGGTACTTCTGGCCGGGCAAGGTCCGGGGCATGAAGCTCCACTTCAGGCCTGTGGGAAAGCCGGCGCCGCCACGACCGCGGAGGGAAGATGCCTTCACTTCGGCAATGACGTCGTCCGGCGTCATGCCGGTGGTCAGAATCTTGCGCAAGGCTTCGTAACCGCCTCGCTTGACGTAGTCTTCCAGGCCCCAGTTGCTGCCGTCCAGCCCTTCAAGGATCTGCGCACCCAGATGACGATCATGGAAGATCATGCTGTTGGATGCAGTGCCTGCAGGAATAGCGTTGAGGCCTTCGGCGAATTGCTGCAGGAAATCAGGAGCGCTCATGCCGACTCCCCTTGCTTCTTGAGTTCTTCGATCATTTCGTCAATCTTTGCCTGCTCCATGCGCACGCACATGTGATGATTGTTCAGCAGCATGACGGGCGAGTCGCCACAGGCACCCATGCATTCGCCTTCCATGAGGGTGAACATGCCGTCAGGCGTGGTCTCGCGGTAGTCGATGCCCAGCTTCCCTTTCAGGTACTCGCCTGCTTTCACGCCGTCGCGCAGGGCACAGGGCAGATTGGTGCAGACCGTGATCTTGAAGCGCCCCACGGGATGCTTGTCGAACATGTTGTAGAAGGTCGCCACTTCCTGGACGGCAATGGCCGGCACGCCGATGTGGGCGGCGACGTCGGCGACGATTTCTGTCGATACCCAGCCCTTCTCTTCCTGAGCGATGGCCAGGGCCGCCATGATGGCGGACTTCCTTTGGTCTGCGGGGAACTTCGTGAGCTCCCGGTCGATTCTCTGATAAGCCTGTGCAGAAAGCAGCATAGTTGAAATCCGGTATATACCTTGGCGGGCGGCCTTAGCGGTCGATCTCGCCGAACACGATGTCCTGGGTGCCAATGATGGTCACGGCGTCGGCGAGCATGTGGCCACGCGCCATGACGTCCAGGGCCTGCAGGTGAGCGAAGCCGGGAGCACGGATCTTCATGCGGTACGGCTTGTTGCCGCCGTCTGAAATCATGTAGATGCCGAATTCGCCCTTGGGGTGTTCCACCGCGGCATAGGACTCGCCGGCAGGCACGTGCATGCCTTCGGTAAACAGCTTGAAATGGTGGATGAGGTCTTCCATGCCCGTCTTCATGCGTTCACGCGGAGGCGGTGCGACCTTGTAGTTGTCAACGATGACGGGGCCGGGATTATTACGCAGCCACTCGACACATTGCCGGATGATGCGATTGCTTTCACGCATCTCGGCGATGCGGCACAGGTAGCGATCATAGCAGTCGCCGTTGGTGCCGACCGGGACGTCGAAATCCATGCGGTCGTAGACTTCGTAGGGTTCGTTCTTGCGAATATCCCACTCGACGCCCGATCCGCGCAACATGGGGCCGGTAAAGCCCATGGCCATGGCCAATTCGGGCGACACCACGCCAACGTCGACCAGACGCTGCTTCCAGATGCGGTTGTCGGTCAGCAGGGTTTCGTACTCGTCGACACAGGCCGGGAAACGGTTGGTGAAGTCTTCGATGAAGTCCAGCAGGGAGCCCGAGCGCGCCTCGTTCAGTGCGCGCAGTTCCTTCTCGCTGCGGTATTTGCTCCCCTCGGCATGCTTGGGCATGGAGTCCGGCAGATCGCGGTAGACGCCGCCTGGCCGATAGTAGGCAGCGTGCATGCGCGCACCCGAGACGGCCTCGTAGCAATCCATGAGATCTTCGCGCTCGCGGAAAGCATACAGAAAGACCGCCATGGCTCCGACGTCGAGAGCGTGCGAGCCCAGGGACATCAGGTGGTTCAAAATGCGCGTGATTTCATCGAACATCACGCGGATGTATTGCGCCCGCAGGGGGACCTTCATGCCCAGCAGATTCTCGACTGCCATGACATAGGCGTGTTCATTGCACATCATGGACACGTAGTCGAGGCGGTCCATATAAGGCAGCGCCTGCAGATAGGTGCGATGCTCGGCCAGCTTTTCAGTGGCCCGGTGCAACAGCCCGATATGCGGATCGGCACGCTGGATCACTTCGCCGTCAAGTTCGAGCACCAGACGCAGCACGCCGTGGGCGGCCGGATGTTGCGGACCAAAGTTCAGGGTGTAGTTCTTGATTTCAGCCATGCTTAACGCTCTATTCCGTAACCTTCTTCACGCACGACGCGCGGGGTGATCTCGCGCGGCTCAATGGAGACAGGCTGATAGATCACCCGCTTCTGTTCGGTGTCGTAGCGCATTTCCACATGACCGGAGATCGGGAAGTCCTTGCGGAAGGGATAGCCGATGAAGCCGTAGTCGGTGAGAATGCGGCGCAGGTCGGGGTGACCTTCGAAGACGATGCCGTACAGATCGAAGGCTTCGCGCTCGAACCAGTTCACCGCGGGCCAGACATCGACCAGCGAGGGCAGTATCGGGAACTCGTCGTCTGCGAGGTAGCAGCGTACGCGCAGACGCCAATTATGCTGGACGGACAACAGATGCAGCACCACAGCAAAGCGTTGCGAATGCGGGTTGTTTTCGAGCGGAAGCGTAGGCGCGCCCCATGCGGAGTAGTCGACGCCGCAGAGATCGATGCAGATCTGGAAGGCCAGGTCGGCATTGTCGCGCAATGCTTTACAGGTGTCGATCCAGTTCTTGGCGGGAACGACGAGCGTGAGCTCGTCGAGTTCCCGCAACAGCGTGGCGGATTCACCGAATGCGCTCTGCAGGGTGTTTTCTAGCGTTTCGAGCCGAGTCATATTACGAGCGTTTCAACGTTGAAGTGGCCTGGGCTGTGGGGCAGCTCAGCGCGCAATGGTGTTGGTCAGGCGGATCTTGTTCTGCAGCTGGAGCAGACCGTAGATCAGGGCCTCGGCTGTGGGGGGACAACCCGGCACGTAGATGTCGACGGGGACGATGCGGTCGCAACCCCGTACCACCGAGTAGGAGTAGTGATAGTAGCCCCCGCCGTTCGCACAGGACCCCATGGAGACTACCCAGCGCGGTTCCGCCATCTGGTCGTAGACCTTGCGCAGGGCCGGCGCCATCTTGTTGCACAGCGTGCCCGCCACGATCATGACGTCGGACTGGCGCGGGCTGGGACGAAAAATAATGCCGAACTGGTCCATGTCGTAGCGGGCCGCGCCCGCCTGCATCATTTCGACCGCGCAACAGGCGAGCCCGAATGTCATGGGCCACATCGAGCCTGTTTTCGCCCAGTTCAGAAACTTGTCTGCGCTGGTCGTGATGAACCCTTCTTTCATAATGCCGTCGATAGCCATAATTCTGCCTATTCAGTGCCGCAGTGCCGGAAGGCGGCCAAACTGCCGCTCAAGTGGAAGCGCAGGGATCATTCCCAATCAAGCGCGCCCTTCTTCCATTCGTAGATGAAGCCGACCGTAAGAATCCCGAGGAACACCACGACGGTCCAGAAACCCACCATGCCGACTACGCCATTGGCCATGGCCCAGGGAAACAGGAACGCGATTTCCAGGTCGAACATGATGAACAGGATCGCCACCAGGTAGTAGCGCACGTCGAACTTCATGCGGGTGTCGCCGAAGGCCTCGAAGCCGCACTCGTACGGAGACAGCTTTTCGTCGTAAGGCCGGTGCGGGCCCAGGAGGCGCCCCACTCCCAACAGCGCAAAACCCAGGACGGTTGCGATGATGATAAAAAGAAGAACGGGGAAGTATTCTTGCATGCCCATGTCGCGCATCCGGCCTTAGAGTTAAACCCTTGGATTGTAGCATTTTGAACAGAGGTCTTCCCGCCACCCCGCCGGCGCAAGAATAAAAGAGCACCCCCACCCGAAAAACAAAAAGCCACTCCAAAGAGTGGCTTTTTGCTTACAGCGCTTTGTTCTGCGCGACCCCGCCTGAGCGGGGCCACATTGGAGGCATAGCGTGGGCTATGCGCGCCAATTAGAACTGGTGACGCAGGCCGACGCCGACAACAGTCGACTTGGTGTCGTCGTAGCCGTACAGATCCTTGGCGTAGGAACCGATGGCGTACACGTTGGTGCGCTTGGACAGGTTGTAGGTGTAGCCCAGGCTGTAGACGTTTTGCTTGTCGTAAGACACGCCGCCGACGTCGTCGAAGTCAGCCATGTTCCATGCAGCCATGATCTGACCGGCACCCAGCTTGGCGCTCAGGCCAACGGTGTACAGGTTGGCATCAGCGTCTTCACGGAAGAAGTTGCCGCCAGCCGTTGCGCCGCCACGACCCGTACCCGGGGTAACGAAGCCGCCGTAGGAGTCAACGTCGATCCAGCCGTCACGCGTTTGGCCGTAGCCCAGGTGCAGCTTGACCACTTCGAAGTCGTAGCTGAAACCGACGTTCCAGGCTTGGATCTTGTCGGTACCAGCAGCTGCCTCGACGGAGTCGTTGGTGATTTGGTCGTACGACAGAGCGACACCGATGGGGCCGTTGGCGTAACGCAGGCCAGCGGTGATGCCCTTGTTGTTGGTGTCGACGACGTCGTCGATATCCCAGCTTTGGCTGCCGGAGGTATTGAACGAGTAGCCAACGCCGAACTGGAAGCCGGAGAAGTTGGGGGTCTGGTACATGACCATGTTGTCCCAACGGGCCGTGGAAGCGGAACCGAAGGTGTTGGTCACACCGGCTTGGCCGAATGCATCAGCAAACGGGTTGGCGATGCCAGCGAAATACTTGGACGCGATGTTGGTTTGGCGACCCAGATCCAGGCGGCCCCATGCGTCGCTTTGCAGACCGATGGTGGCGTGACGACCGAACAGACGGTCGCCTTGGCCGTGATGGCCGTTGCCCAGGTCGAAGCCGGACTCCAGCTGGAACACAGCTTGCAGGCCGTTACCCAGGTCTTCGGTACCCTTCAGACCCCAGCGGTTGCCGGACTGGATGCCGTTGATCATGCCGGTCTTCTTGGCATCAACGCCGCCAGGACCTTCGACCTTTTGGTAGCCGATACCGCCGTCCAGAATACCGTACAGGGTCACGGACGTTTCTGCTTGGGCAACGCCGGCGAAGCCGAGCGCAAGAGCAGCAGCGAGCAGAGTCTTTTTCATGTAAGAAATCTCCGTAGATTTGAGTAACTTGTAGAGCAGCGACTACAACAACCTGTGCTGCTGCTCTTTTCAACTCCGCGATGGGAAGTTGGTGCTATTGCATCAAAATTCCCGGAACAATGCCATTGCGCCGAAGCTAAAGGGTCTGTTTTTCTGATTCACTGTTGGTTAAGGGCAACAATCCGCGGCGAAGCGCGAGGAACCTTAGGTAGTTACCCTGAGCGCAATGTGATGCGGACACAACACGCTTGGGGCGCTGCCAAAGCGCCGCCCGCAGGCTCGTGGCTGCTGCGGGTACGGCGCTTGCTTCGGGCCTGATTGTGCCGGACCGTGTCCTGCCATAGCGGAGCTTTGCCATGCCAGCAGCCACCAGCAAACGTGTTCTGTGGAAGGGAGCCATTTCTTTCGGTCTGGTTCATATTCCCATTGCTTTGCACTCGGCCGTGCAGACGCAGTCGATCGACTTCGACTGGCTGGACCGTCGCAGCATGGAACCCGTTGGCTACAAGCGTATCAACAAGGTCACCGGCGAAGAGATAGACCGCGAGGACATTGTGAAGGGAGTCTCCCACGGCGATGGCGAATACGTGGTCCTCGAACCGGAGGAGATTTCAGCCGCTTATCCCAAGACCACACAGACGGTGGAAATCGAAGCCTTCGTGCCGATCGACGAGATTCCCTTTGTGTACCTGGAGCGTCCCTACTACGTCGCACCCATCAATAAGGGCGGCAAAGTCTACGCCTTGCTGCGCACGGTGCTGGCCGAGTCCCGGCTTGCCGGCCTCGCAAAAGTGGTGATTCAGACCAAACAGCACCTGGCCCTGCTGTTCGCCTGCGGTCCCGTCCTGATTTTGAACCTGCTGCGCTGGGGGGATGAGGTCAGGGATTGGGGCGCCCTTAATCTGCCGGAGCAGGATTCGAAATCGGCCGGGCTCACGGACAGAGAGCTGGAGATGGCCCGCCAGCTGGTGACAGACATGACCATGCCCTGGGAGCCTGAAGGATTCACGGACTCGTTCCGAGAGCAGATCATGCAGCTCGTCCAGGAGAAGATCGACGCCGGGGAGACGACCCAGGTAACACAGCCGGAACCTGAAGAGACCGAGTCGGGCGGCGCCCGCATCTATGATTTGACGGAAATGCTGCAACGCAGCCTGAAGGGCCGGCAAGCGAGTTCGGATCAAGCGAGCGCGCGCAGCACAGCTCCAAAGGGAGGCGCGAAAACAACGGGAGCGACCAAGGTCGCAACCTCAAAACGGACAGCCGGTGAGTCGACCGACCATACAGGCAAGGCGAAGCCGGCAAGCAAGCGGGCTACGGGGAAAGCTGTAGCGGAATCAAAGGCGGGCCCGAAGGCCGCCAAGAGCGGTGACAAGACCGCCACAAAGACCGCCACAAAGACTGCCGCAAAGTCGTCGACGAAGTCGCCTGCCAAGAAGACAGCCGCAACGAAGAACGCAGCCACCAAGCGGACCGCAAGCAAGAAAAAAGCAGCATGAGCCGCGCGGACGCCTTGTCCCGATACCGGGACAAACGCAACTTCGATATCACGCCTGAACCGGCTGCGGACACCGCCGTCGAAGCGCAAGCGCCCCGCTCCGCTGCCCGCTTCGTCATACAGAAGCACTGGGCCACGCGCCTGCATTACGACTTCAGGATTGAAATCGAAGGCACGATGAAGAGCTGGGCCGTTCCGAAGGGACCCAGTCTTGACCCGTCTGTGAAAAGAATGGCGGTGCATGTGGAAGATCACCCGATTGTCTACAACGACTTCGAAGGAACGATACCCAAAGGACAGTACGGCGCCGGCAAGGTGATCATCTGGGACCGCGGCCAATGGAAAACGGACGGGGACCCGGTCGACGCCTATCGCTCAGGCAAATTGAAGATTGAGCTGCTGGGAGCCAAGCTGCGGGGCCGCTGGACCTTGGTGCGCACCAAGGATGAGATTTGGCTGCTGATCAAGGAGAGAGACGCCCACGCCGTGCCGGAGAGCGAGTTTGACGTCACGCTGGCGCTGCCGGATAGCGTCGCTACCGGCGCGGGAACCATGGGCCGGGACAAGAAACGGCGGGCGCGAAATACGGGCAAGAGCGTCCCGGCACCCGCCGTCATGCCGGAAACGCTGGAGCCGCAGCTGGCCGTACGAGTTTCGGCCGCGCCCATCGTGGGAGACTGGACCTATGAGCTGAAATACGACGGCTATCGGATCCTGACGCGGATTGAGACCGGCCGCGCGCGGCTGCACACCCGGCAAGGCCACGACTGGACGCATCGGCTCCCGGGCCTTGCGCACGCACTCGACTCAGCGCGCTTGCCGGATGGATGGTATGACGGCGAGATCGTCGTGCTGGACGACGACGGTCGGCCCGATTTTCAGGCTCTTCAGAATGCACTGGAAACCGGTGCGTCGCCGCTCTCCCCCTCTGCGGCAAGACGCCGCAAGCGTACCGCCGCTTCGAACAGCAAGTCGAACATCGTGTATTTCCTGTTCGACCTGGCATGGATTGAGCATGAAGACCTCCGCGCACAACCGCTGCAACTGCGGCGCGAGCGACTGGAAGCGGTCCTTCGGAATGTTGATCAGCCGTCCCTGCGCATGAGCCCGGCCTTCGAAGTCGCGGCACGGGACATGCTTCGTTCGGCATGCCAGCTTGGGCTGGAGGGCGTGATCGGCAAACGCAGTTCCTCGCCCTATGTAGCCGGCCGTAGCGGGCATTGGATCAAGTTGAAATGCGGTGAACGGCAGGAGTTCGTGATTGGCGGCTACACCGACCCCAAGGGCGGAAGAATCGGCTTGGGCGCGCTCATGCTGGGCTACTACGATGACGAAGGCGGGCTGCGCTATGCGGGCAACGTGGGCAGCGGCTTCAGCGATGAAGTGCTGACGATGCTGCACCGCCGCTTGCGGCGCTTACATCAGAAAGATTCGCCCTTCACCGACGCACCCCGCAGTGCGGCGGCGCATTGGGTCCGGCCCGAGCTTGCTGCGGAAGTGTCGTTTTCTCAATGGACGGGAACGGGGCGCGTGCGCCACGCCGTGTTCCAGGGGCTGCGCGAGGACAAGCCGGTTGCCACGATGAAAAAAGAAGAAGCTCGAACCATCTCAAACCCCGACCGCGTCGTCGACGCGCGCTCCGGCACGCGCAAGGGAGATGTCGCGGCCTATTACGAACGTATCGCTTCGCTGATCATGGCCCACTTGAAGGATCGGCCGGTATCCCTTTTACGAGCGCCGGACGGCATTTCAGGTGAACTGTTTTTCCAGAAGCACATCGACGCGTCCCGCCTTTCCGGCTTGATGCAACTGGACCCCGCATTGGACCCCGGGCATGACCCCCTGGTCGTGGTACGCAACGGCGCAGGGCTCGCTGAAGCAGCCCAACTCAATGTCATCGAGTTCCACACCTGGAACGCCGTACGCACCCGTATCGATCGCCCCGACCGTATCAGCTTCGACCTGGACCCGGGGGAAGGAGTGAAGTGGCTCGCCATGCAGGAAGCAGCCGTCCTGCTTCGCAATTTTCTGGATGAGCTGGGCCTGCCATCGTTCGTGAAGACAAGCGGCGGGAAAGGCTTGCACGTGGTGGTGCCCATCATCCGTCGCTACGACTGGGATACGGTCAAGGGGTTTTCGCGGGATGTCGTCCAGCATATGGCCGGGGTCCTGCCTAAGCGCTTTTCCGCCAAGAGCGGGCCTCGAAATCGGGTGGGGAAGATTTTCATTGATTATCTGCGCAACGGCTTTGGGGCAACCACGGTAGCGGCGTGGTCCCTGCGGGCGCGCCCGGGAATGGGCGTGTCGGTCCCTATCCGCTGGGATGAAGTCGAATCGATCGAAGCCGGCGATCACTGGAGTATCGTCAACATCGACGAACGCCTGGAGATCGGCAACCAGCCTTGGAGCGATTACGAAAAATCCGCCGTGGCGCTCGGACCGGCCATGAAACGCCTGGCCTGAAACTTGCACTCCGGAAACATCGCGGGCTCGACTGCGCCCGTTTTTCCGTTCACGATTCCATGCCGTGAGGCAAAGGAGAATGCAAGTGAAGCTAGCCCTCAAACCCCTCAAGGAGCAGACGGTCGTCATTACCGGTGCCAGCAGCGGAATCGGACGCGCCACGGCACGCGAGGCTGCCCGCCGCGGCGCGAAGCTGGTGCTCGCCGGCCGAAACCGGGAAGCGCTGGAGCACTTGGCGACCGAACTGAAAGAACAAGGCGCCTCGGCGATTGCCGTCGTCGCGGACGTCGGGAACCCAGAGGACCACGACAAGATCGTGCAAACCGCCATGATGGCGTTCGGTGGCTTCGAAACGTGGATCAACAATGCCGGCGTTTCCATATTCGGCAAACTGGAGGACGTCGCCTTCGAAGATCAACGTCAGCTCTTCGAGACCAATTACTGGGGCGTCGTGTACGGCTCCATGGCCGCCCTGCGCGAACTCCGCCAGCGTGGCGGCGCGCTCATCAACGTGGGCAGCGAAGTTTCGGACCGAGCCATCCCTTTGCAGGGCGCCTATTCAGCTTCCAAGCACGCCGTCAAGGGTTTCACTGACGCACTGCGCATGGAACTCGAAGCCGACGGCGCGCCCGTCTCGGTCACATTGATCAAGCCTGGGTCGGTAGACAGCGGATACGTTCAACATGCCAAGAACTACATGGATGTAGAACCACAGTTGCCGCCTCCGGTATACAGCCCGCAGGCGGTAGCGGATGCCATTCTGTATGCGGCCGAACATCCCATGCGCGACGTGTACGTGGGCGCTGCCTCGCGCGCCATGTCCGCCTTCGGACAGAGCATGCCCGGCCTGGCGGACAAAGTGCTCGGCCCGGGCTTGGAACGAGCGCAGCGCAGTCGCCGGCCGGCGGCGGAACGCCAAGATGCGCTCTGGCATTCCGGCGAACCCGTCGATGGCGGCGACAGTCGGAACGTATGCCGAAGCAGCCTGTATACAGACCTTTGCACCCGCTGGAAACATGTAGCGTGCGCCGGTCTGGGGGCGGCCGCAGCGTTGGTGGTGTTGTCGCATTGCCTGCCCAGGGCGCGCGGCAAATAATCCCGCGGGCCGAACGCGTGAACCCGGTATAGTGGATCCGTTAATGACATATCCGCCGCGATCGGATTCACGCGACTCATGAAAAAACCGAACGCCCCCTGCCCTTGCGGCCGCATGATCGGCAAACGGCCGCAATCCTATGCCGAGTGTTGCGGCCGTTACATCGAAGACTACGGAAAAACGCCCGCTCCGGACGCCGAAAGCCTGATGCGTTCCCGCTATACCGCATTCGTACTCGACCGTGCCGACTATCTATTGGCCACTTGGGACCCCGCCCACAGACCCGAGACACTGGAATCCGATGAAGGTAGGAAGTGGCTAGGCCTGGATGTGCGCCGCAGCCACGAACACGATGCCGAGCACGCCGAAGTGGAGTTCGTGGCGCGCAGCCGGGTCGATGGCAAAGGTGTCCGGCTACACGAGAAAAGCCGCTTCGTGCGCCGGGACGGGCGATGGTTTTACGTTGACGGCGACGATATGAGTGCAGAATCGGAACGGAAGGACTTCATGTTGAAGCCGTAATGCCGGAGAGCGAGCTGAAGAATCACTCCACGAGTTCCTCGTGGTGCCCGACTTCGCCGCGCTTCCAATACGAGGCAATACGCATCCGTCTGGGATTTGCGCCTGACTTGGAAAGAATCTGCTTGCGAAGTTCCGCCATGTTGCGATTTTCCCCAGCGGCCCAGATGAACCCATGATCGTCCGGAATCTCCAGGGGGAGCACGGCATCGGTCAGGGAATCCACCCACTGCAGATCCAGATCGGCTGCGCTGTGCCATGCACGCTGATCGGCCGGATTCGCGATTCGCACCCGCGCGACGACGCGCCGGCCGGCGGGAAGTTCTGCCAGGCAACGTTCCATTGCAGGGATCGCTGAGTCGTCACCCAACAACCAAAGCCATTTCGTGTCGGCAGGAACAAGCATGCTGCCCCGCGGACCAGCAAGACCCAGCCACTGACCGATCGGAGCGTTCTGCGCCCACTCCACGGCCGGCCCCGTACCGTGCAGGGCAAAGTCGATGAGCAGTGTGTTGTCAGCGGCGTTATAGCTAAGGGGGGTGTAGTCCCGCATCACCGGACGCTCCCCGTCAATCTGCGGACGGCCGTCGACCATGACCGGCAGGCGCGGCTTGTCCAGTCCAACCTGCGGCAAGATGAGCTTGAAGTGATCATCAAAACCCGCGCTGATGAAACCATCGAGTTCCGGACCACCCACGGTCAGGCGAAGAAAACCGGGGCTTATGGATTCGCGAGCCAGCAATTGCACATGACGCGCACGAAAAGGATGGCGCACGCGCTGCACCACAGAGATCGATTCGGAGCCAGACATATTGCCCACTTAGTAGATAAAGTCCACCAATTTTCGTATATTAAGTAGATTAAATCAACTAACCCTCGTCATGGACTCCCTGTCGGTCAACGTATTCGAGAGCTTGCATGAGCTGCTTTCCCTATTTCGCCAGCGCATGCGCGAATCGCTGGGTACCGTGAACTCCGAACTCACTTTTAACGAAATGCGCATTCTGATGCGGGTGGGACACCACCCCGGCATCAGGCAAAAAGATCTCGTGGAACACAGCAACACCGACAAGGCGCAGATGGCACGCCTCTTGTCCCTTCTTCAGGACAAGGGCTGGCTGCGGCGTACTACTGCAGAAAGTGACAAGCGTATGCGCTGCCTGCACCTGAGCACGGAAGGTCAACGAATTTTCGCGGAGCTGCGCGATCTGCGGGAGCGGGTCGCCAGCGAACTGCTACACGATTGCTCACCCGCTTTGCAAGCGCAGCTGCTCGCGCTGCTCCAGCATGCCAAACTCAGCGCAAGGGCCTCTTCGTAAGAGGCGGCGATCAGAACTGGAAGAGGCCCGCACGCGCGATCAGAACGAACCGGCAAGAGCCCACGCGCGCGTCCAGTGTAGGCAATCGGCCTTACTCTGTATGACAGGAATGATCAGAAAGAGCGCGCAAGATCCCGCATGATGAAGTCGGTGCCGGGGTCGCGCATTGTTGGCGCAGTACCGTTAGATGCCGCTTCAGATGCAGCAATTCTTCGACGCGAATTTCGACCGCACGGATATGCTGATCCAGGAGGGCGTTTACATCGCCGCAGTCGTCGTAGGGGGTGTCCCGGTACGCGAGCAGTGTGCGGACCTCGTCTAACGCCAT
Organism: Pseudomonadota bacterium; assembly: GCA_023388835.1. Lineage (GTDB taxonomy): Bacteria > Pseudomonadota > Gammaproteobacteria > Burkholderiales > Burkholderiaceae_B > Yanghanlia. Next base: position 13,678 of record JAEWFK010000110.1, read on the forward strand.
GTCCAACGTACGGCAATGCCTGATGAACCGCAAGCGTTCAACGTGGTCTTCGCCGTACAGACGGTAGTTCCCGTTGCTGCGCGAAGGCTCTGGCAGCAGTCCCGCTTTTTCGTAATACCGAATCGTCTCTACGGTGGTCTCTGTGCGCTGCGCCAGCTCGCCGATTCTGATTGACATGTTGCCCTTCATTCATCTGTAACCTTGTAACTACTATAGTCTTGTAGCGAAGAAAGTTCAATATCGCGGCCGCCATATGTATATGGTGCCTGTTGACTCTGAAGCGGCTACAGGGTTTCTAATGGAGTGATTCCCAGGAGAAACTCTGATGCAGTTCCATATCGACGCTATGACCTGCAAGGGCTGCGCAGGCAACGTGGTCAAGGCAATCCATTCGGTCGACCCGCAAGCACAGGTCGCCACCGATCCGCCCACGCGCGGTGTGGAGGTCCATTCGTCCGCAACGCGCGCGCAAATCGAGGAGGCACTCTGTGCGGCCGGTTATCCGCCGCGCGGGTGCGACGCCCCGCTCCCCGAGACGTTCTCTCTTCCCCATTCAGAAGCGATGCCCGACGTCTGCCTGCTTGTGCATGGCATGGACTGCGCGAGCTGCGTCGGCAAGGTGGAAACCGCTATATCGCGCATGCCGGGAGTCGCGGATGTCCGGCTTAACTTCGCCACCGAGAAGCTGGAATTGGAGCTGGCTCCGAATTCGCCCACTCAGCGGGCAGACATCGAAAAAGCCATAAGAAAGCTCGGCTTCGGCGTGACTGCCATTCCGGATAAAACCGCTACGTCGGGCGACGGTTCCATGATTGCGGCCCCCGCTGCGGAGCGGCTTCCGCGCTGGTGGCAAACCGGAAAGGGCAAGCAGGTCATCGGCCTTGGGATGCTGATGGGAGGAGCGTACGCGGTTGCCTGGACTTTTCCCGACTATGGCTCGACCGTCTTTGCCCTGGCCGTCATCGCAGGCGTTTTCCCCTTTTTGCGCAAGGCCGCAGCGCTCGCCTTGTCCGGCTCGCCCTTCTCCATCGAAACTCTGATGTCCGTGGCAGCGCTCGGAGCGCTGATCATTGGCGAGGCGGAAGAAGCGGCAGCCGTTGTATTTCTGTTTTCGGTCGGCGAGCTATTGGAGAGTCTGGCGGCCGGCCAGGCCCGCGCCGGCATTCGTGCGCTCGCTTCACTTGTTCCGACGTCGGCGATCTTGCTTGATTCACAGGGGGGGCAACATACTGTCTCCGCGGCCTCGCTATGCGTGAACGATCGGGTTCTGGTACGGCCAGGTGACCGAGTGCCTGCGGATGGCGTGATTTTCCAGGGCGCTTCCAGCCTGAACGAAGCCCCCGTGACGGGAGAGTCCGTCCCGCTTGCGAAGTCGGAAGGCGAAAACGTGTACGCCGGCTCCATCAACGTCGATGGGGTGATACAGGTTCGCGTAGAGAAAACCGCAGCGGACAACACGATTTCACGCATTATTCAGCTGGTTGAGCAGGCACAGGCATCCAAAGCTCCCACCGCCCGTTTCATCGAGCAGTTCAGCCGCTACTACACACCGAGCGTGATGGCGATTGCCGCGCTGATCATGCTCGTGCCGCCGTTGGCGATGGGGGCTGAGTGGGAACTATGGATCTATCGCGGGCTGGCGCTGCTCCTGATCGCCTGCCCCTGCGCGCTCGTGCTGTCGACGCCGGCTGCTATTGCCTCCGGCTTGGCCGTCGGAACGCGCCGCGGGCTCCTGATCAAGGGCGGCCATGCATTGGAAACCGTCGGTCGGGCGAATACGATCGCCTTCGACAAGACCGGGACTTTGACTGAAGGCGCACCGCGCGTCACCGACATTGTTTCCTTTATACAGGGAACTGAAAGTGACGTATTGGCGCTGGCAGCGAGCGTGGAATCGGGCTCCAGTCATCCACTTGCCAGGGCAATCATGAGCCACGCTCGGGCTCGCAACACTCCTGTCCCCTCGGCCTCACAAGCGTACGCCACCGCCGGTGCTGCGGCGCACGCGACCGTAACCGGGCGTTCTCTAGCTGTTGGTTCACCCCTTTACGCCGCACAGCTCGGGGAGCTCTCACCTGCACAGCGCGCGCGCGTCGAGTCCATGCAGAACGATGGCAAGACTGTTTCAGTCCTTATGGATGACAAAACCGGTGAAGCGCTTGGCCTGGTGGCCCTACGGGACGAGTCCAGACAGGACGCGCACCAGGCCGTCGCGCAACTCAAGGCCATGGGCGTGCGGTCCATCATGCTCACAGGCGACAACCGCCGCACGGCGCAAGCCATTGCTCGTGAATTGGACATAGAGTGGGAAGCCGAACTCCTGCCACAAGACAAGTTGCGCTTGATCGGGGAGCTGAAACAGAACGCCAAGGTAGCGATGGTGGGAGACGGCATCAACGATGCACCGGCGCTGGCGGCGGCGGACGTCGGTATCGCGATGGGCGGCGGTACCGATGTCGCGATCGAGACTGCCGACGCAGCGCTGCTGAAAAACCGCGTCACCGATGTCGCGCATTTGGTCGCGCTTTCACGCGCCACCATGGCGAACATCCATCAGAATGTGACTTTCGCGCTCGGTTTGAAAGCCCTGTTCCTGCTTACGACGATATCGGGTGTCACCGGACTTTGGGTTGCTGTGCTGGCTGATACCGGTGCCACTGCCCTGGTCACGCTCAATGCCCTGCGTCTGCTGCGTTTCAAAGGAGCAAAATCCGTTCAGAGCAAGCACAGAAAGGGTCGGGATATTCGACAACTGACGCCAGTCCGCGGGCGGTAAACGAAAAGGGAAAGCATCCAAAAACCTACCAAGGACAATAGGCTTTTGGGCGCCGCACGTTACGGGCGGCGTCATAGCCGCCGGGCTTGGTATTACATGGTTATTACACAAGACAGTGACGCGGTCGCATCGACCATGGAAGCGGGCGAGCCGACTGATTGGGCGCACGGGGACGGCAACATAGGCGGCGAACGATTCTCCGCAGCGGCGCAGATCAACACGGGCAATGAACTGGGGTGGCGCCTCTATCGACCCGGACCGCCATTACATGTTCGTGAACGATATGCGCCTTGGCTTATTCAATTACATGATCCCCCGCGACGAAATGACCGGGGAAGGCAGCGGTATTGAAATGGGCGCCGTCCCTCAGGAAGGGACGCCATTCGGCGCCATGCGTCAGCGCTTTCTTTCCCCCTTAGGCATCCCGTGCAACAAGCCGCCTTTTGGCACGATGACCGCCATCGATCTGAAAACGCGGCAGATCGTCTGGCAAGTTCCGGTCGGAACGGTAGAAGAGACGGGCCCGTTCAACATTCCCATGCACCTTCCGGTTCCCGTTGGCATGCCTACCTTGGGTCCATCGTTGGCCACGCAGGGAGGGCTAGTGTTCTTCGCAGGCCCCCGGACTTCTATCTGCGTGCATGGAATAGCGCCACAGGCGAGGAAGTCTGGAAAGGCGCCTTGCCCGTTGGCAGCCAAGGCGGCCCCATGACTTACGTATCGCCCAATACAGGCCGACAGTATGTCGTCGTTACCGCCGGGGGAGCGCGCCAATCCCCCAAGCGTGGTGATTATGTCATCGCCTACGCGCTAAAGCGCGCGGAATGAACTTGCGAAAGAGCACAAAATGGCAACGCAGGGAGCCACATACCAAAATGCGAGAGTTCGCTGAACGCAGCGACACATCCCGAACGCAGCGACACGTCCCGAAAGCAATGACCCGGCCTGCCGGCAGGGACACGCCTTGAAAGCAAAAAACCCGCAGAACGTCAATGTTCATGCGGGTTTCCGGTTAGGCTCTACATCATGAACGGGGGACGAGCGACATTCATTAGACTTGTTTTTGCGAAGAACACGTCTAACGGAAGCAATGCCGATGTCCCCAATCGATTCTATCCTAGGGATCCCTGGGCTGGTGGTCC
>JAEWFK010000143.1 GCA_023388835.1 Pseudomonadota bacterium
AGACGCCGCGCCCGTGATTGCCGTCTATGGGCTTGACCACCACGGGCAGGCCAATGTCCTGCGCGGCATCCCATGCCTCTTGCGCGGACTCGGCCACGCGCCCTTCCGGCACCGGCACGCCGCAAGACTGCAGCAGGCGGCGGGTCAGTTCCTTGTCGCGGGAGATGCCTTCGGCGATGGCGCTGGTACGGTCGGTTTCTGCCGTCCAGATGCGTCTCTGCGCCGCAGCGTAGCCGAGCTGCACCAAGTTGGCGTCGTTCAGCCGTATTGTAGGAATACCCCGGCGGTCGGCGGCCTCGGCGATGCAGGCGGTGCTTGGACCCAGGTGCAGGTCTTCGGCCATATCGCGCAATTGCTTGACGGCCGCCGCGACGTCGAACGGGCGGCCTTCGATGGCGGCCATGACCAAGTCGCGCCCAGCGTGCAGTGCAGCTCGGGTGATATCTTCATGCCAGGCGCAGTCGACCACCACTTTGTAGACGCCTCGTGTCGAGGTTTCCCGGGCCCTGCCGAAGCCGCCAGGCATGCCCGCCAGGGCCTGCAGCTCGAGAGTCACATGCTCCATTACATGCGCGGGCCAGGTCCCTCGCTGCAGCCGCTGCAGAAAGCCGCCGCGCTCGCCGATGCTGCATCGATGTTCGATCAGCGTAGGCAATTCCTTCATCAAGCGTTCCGTGAAGCCCGGCAGGGTATTCGAGGGAAAGTCTTCGAGTTCGCCGATGTCGACCCAGGCTTCGATGGCGGGCCGATATGTCCAGATGCTCGGCCCCCGCAACAGAAACATGCGTTTGAACGTAATGGAACGAGTATTCATCGGTATGGCGGACATCAAGACAAGAGGCCTGCACGGCGGAGTGCTCGTATTTAACGGCAGTTTTCGATCCCCCGGATTGCCCGCCCCGGTCCGGAATCGAAAAATATATCGGCCGGGAGCAAAAAAACGACATTTCCTTCTACCCCGTTCACAAGCCGTTGCGAAGAAGTGAAAATACGCGCGGCTCCTTCCGAAGCAACACACTCATGACATCCGCATATCCCGACGCCGGCACCGACCGCGGCGTAATCCCCGAGGCCTGGCGTGAGGTCGTTCTGGCGCAGTTGCACGGTGGCGAAACCGTACAGGCCTCGATGCCTGTCGACCTGGGGCCGGACCTGTACTTTCGTGACGGCCTGCTGGTGCTCACCAGCGAGCGCATCTTGTTCCGCGAATCGCCGGGCCGGAACTGGCGGTCATGGCCGCTCTCCCCCGAATTGGAGCTTCACCTGAAGGACCATGCGGGCGTCGGCACACTCTCACTGCACGATTCCGCGCAGCGGCTGGCTGAATGGCGGCACACGCTGCGATCCGGGACAGCGGCGCACGGCTTCCTCGCGCAATTCGAATCCCGAAACCGTAATGCCGGGTCTGCGGCGCCGGAGCCGGATCCTGATGCGGAAGACGATTTCGACACCTTCGCAGGTTCGGGAAATGTGGCCGCCGAACAGCCCTCGCCCGGGGAATCATGGGCGCTGCTGCGCTTATGGCGCTTTGCGAAGCCCTACCGCCTGCTGCTGACCGTAGGCTTCCTCCTGACACTGGTTTCGACCGCTGCTTCTCTGGTTGCGCCCTACTTGACGATGCCCTTGATGGACAAGGTGCTCATTCCGTTCCAGAACGGCGCTCCGATCCGCTGGGATCTGGTGGGCACGTATCTGACCGCCTTGTTCGTATCGGCCCTTTTCGCCTGGGGGCTGGGATGGGGTCGTACCTATGTGCTGGCCTGGGTCAGCGAACGCATCGGTGCCGATCTGCGCACCGCCACCTACGCCCATCTGCAGAAGCTGCCTTTGCAATACTACGGCGGAAAGCGCACGGGCGATCTGATGGCGCGCATAGGCAATGAAACTGACCGTATCTGCCTGTTCCTGTCTCTGCACTTGCTGGATTTCGCGACTGACCTGCTGGTGTTGATCATGACAGCCTGCATCCTGCTCTCCATCAATCCCTGGCTGGCGCTGGTCACGTTGCTACCGCTGCCCCTCATCGTCTGGCTCATCCATCTGGTGCGCGACCGGCTGCGCTATGGCTTCGAGAAAGTGGACCGCGTGTGGGCGGAACTGACCAATGTGCTGGCGGACACCATTCCGGGCATACGGGTGGTGAAGGCATTCGCTCAGGAACAACGGGAGATCCGGCGCTTCCGGGGAGCCAATGACCGCAACCTGGCGATCAACGACCGGGTGAATCGTATCTGGGCGCTATTTTCGCCGTCCGTCACCCTGCTGACGGAAGTCGGCCTGCTCATCGTCTGGGCGTTCGGCATCTGGCTGGTATCTCGCGACCAGATCACGGTGGGCGTGTTGACCGCCTTCCTCACCTACATCAGCCGCTTTTACGTCCGGCTGGACGGCATGAGCCGGATCGTATCGCATACGCAAAAGGCAGCAGCCGGTGCGCGGCGCATCTTCGATATCCTGGACCACGTATCGACCGTACCCGAACCCACGCGGCCCGTGCCCGTCGAGCAGATCAAGGGCAGTATCCAGTTGCGCGACGTCAGCTTCCGCTATGGCAACCGCCGGATCATCCATCATCTGAACCTGGATATCGCGCCCGGCGAGCTGATCGGACTGGTGGGCCACAGCGGTTCGGGGAAGAGCACACTGATCAATCTCATTTGCCGTTTCTACGATGTATCGCAGGGCTCCATCCGGCTGGACGGCACCGACATCCGTTCGTTCTCGGTTGCGGACTACCGCCGTCATATCGGCCTGGTCCTGCAGGAGCCCTTCCTCTTCTTCGGCACGATCGCCGAGAACATCGCCTATGGCAAGCCGGACGCCAGCCGCGACGAGATCATCGCCGCCGCGCGCGCGGCCCACGCCCATGAGTTCATCCTGCGGCTGCCGCATGGCTACGATTCCCTGGTAGGCGAGCGGGGGCAAGCCCTGTCGGGCGGCGAGCGCCAACGTATCTCCATTGCCCGCGCACTGCTCATCGATCCGCCCATCCTGATTCTTGACGAGGCCACCGCATCGGTGGATACCGCCACCGAGAAGGAAATCCAGAAGGCGCTGGACAATCTGGTCCAGGGGCGCACCACCTTGTGCATCGCCCATCGGCTCAGCACCCTGCAGCAGGCCGACCGCTTGGTCGTACTGGAACACGGCCGCATTGTGGAGATCGGGACCCACCAGGAACTGCTGGCGCGTCAAGGCGTTTATCACGAGCTCTACCTGGCTCAGGCTCAAGAGGCCGTGGCCGAAGCCGCCACTGCGAGTTCGACCCATGACTAAAGCCCACTCTTCTCACCTGGCATCTGCCTATGCCGCTGAGGCCATGACGGCCGCGATTCCCCTGAAGCGCGACCCGCACGGGCGGCTGCTGCTGTGCCGCCCGGGACAGCAGCCCGTGCCTGTGACGCCGGTACGCGCTTTCCCGCTATCGGCGGCCGACGAAGCGATCTCTCTGGTGGGCCCGGATGGCAGCGAATACGGATGGATAGAACGGCTGGAGAACCTGGCGTCGGCGACCCGCGCCCTGTTGCTAGAGGAGCTTTCCAGGCAAGCGTTCACGCCGCTCATCACCCGGATCCTGCGGGTTTCCAGCCGCAGCACGCCCACGCAGTGGGACATCGAGACCGACAGAGGGACCACGCAGCTGAGCTTGAAGGCGGAAGAAGACATCCGCCGGCTCCCCGATGGCGGCTTGCTGATCGCTGACGCCCATGGCCTGTCCTTCATGGTGCGCAATCCCACCGATCTGGACAAGGCCAGCCGTCGGCTGCTGGATCACTTCCTCTGAAGCCGCCCCGGCTTCAGCCGGGATCACGACACAACACCACCAAAGGCAGCCCAGCCAACACATCCGCCAGCTCGGCCTCGCGGCCGGCGCCACGCAGACGCCGGCCCCGCAGCACATCGCGCCAGCCTTCCGCAGGGGAAGGCAGCGCCAGGCCGTGACCGGACCAGTGTTCGGGAGCCGCTACGGGCATGCCGTCAGGGCCGCACTGCAGCAGGGTCGCGCCTTTGACACCGGCCACCACCACAATGTCTTCCCCACGGCAGAAAGCAAGCACCTGTTCTTTGCGCAAGCCGGTCACGGCGAGTGGCCGGTAGCCGGACTCAAACGCGGCCGAGCGGTCGATGCGCAAAGCCATAAGAAAGGCGATCAGCGCTTGCTTGACACGGCCATCCGACCACGCGGCCGCCGGCCAACGCCCGGCTTCGAACGGGGTTCGCGCGCCCGAAGCGCCCCCCGTGGCATGCGCGAGCGCGCTGTCCCGGGCATCGAAATCGACTGCCCGGCGATTATCCGGATCGACCAGAGAAAAATCGCGGAATTCCGTGCCTTGATAGAGATCTGGAATCCCGGGGCAAGTCATGCGCAGGACGACTTGGGCGAGCCCGTTGGCGATGGCTGCCGGTTCGAGGCGGCGGGCGAATGATTCGATTTCACGCAGCACTGAGTGGCATGGCCCGCCCGGCGCCATCCGGTACAGCCAAGCGGCGCAATTCGCCTCGCGTTCAGAATCCGGCTCGAACCAGCTCGAAAGCTGTTTGCCTTCCCGCAACGCTTTGATGGCCCACTGCTCCACCCGCTCGAGATACGCCGCCACGCCAGGGGGATCGTCAGCGCTCAGTTCCGTTGGCCAAGCGCCCGCCAGCATCTGCATCAACATGTAGCGGAAAGCCATACTCGGACCCTTTGCCGGCAAGTTTCCCGCATCGACCCGCAGCCATTCATTCGCGAGCCCCAGCCACTCGTCCGGAATCTCGGAGAGCGCCGCGAGGCGGGCCCGGAGATCTTCCCCACGCTTGTGGTCGTGCGTTGCGGTGGCCAGCAGCCCCCATGGCGAGCCGGCCGCGCGGCGCATGTTGTTCTCATGAAAGATGTGGACCGGCAGCGCGAAGACTGTTGGATCCGACCCCACCTCGTTCCGTGACAACAAGGCGCCATAGCGGTAGAAGGTCGTGTCTTCGAGCGATTTGGCCGCCAGCGGGGGAGTCAGCTGCTGGAAGCGGCGCACGGCCGAGCGCGCCTCATCGGAAGCGGGCGCCACCGCGCCCAGCCATTGATCCAGCAAGGGCAGCAAGGCCGCATGCAGCCCATCGTCATGGCGAGCGGCAGCCATGGCGCCTCGCAAGGCGTGGTCAAACCATCGCTGATCGGCGGCCGAACGCGGGCCGTCCTCTACGTATGTGCGGTAAACCGGGAAATGGCTCAGCAAGGCGTCCAGCATCCGGCCGATTACGGCGCGCGTCCAGTCGCGCGTTGCAGGGTTCTTTTGCGCCAGGCGGGCCAGCATATCGAGCAATTTCCCGCGCTCCGCCACGAAATGGCGCTCCAGCATCTCACGCCGGGCATCGACGACCCAGGCCTCTGCCGGCCGACCATCGTCCGCAATCTTTCCCCAGCCGGACCGCAGCGGGAATTCGCCTGCGCCGTCGTGCAGCACGGCTCCGACGTCCGCGGCAAAGTCGTAGCCGGTGGTCCCGCTCACCGCCCAACGCGCGTCAAGCGTTTCGCCAGGCGCCAAGATCTTCTCGACCACGATCCACGGCTCCTGCGGCGCCGGCGCCCCGGGGTGCCGGCCTTGCACTGCCGCCATGGCGGCCCGCAGACGGCGGCAATAAGTCAGCGGCAAGGCGAGCCCGTCGACGTGATCGATGCGCAGCCCGTCTATGACGCCTTCGGCATATAGCTGCAAAGGCAGGCGGTGCACGGCCTGAAAGATGCGCTCACGCTCGACCCGCACGCCTATGAGACTGCTCACTTCAAAAAAACGCCGCCAATTGATGATTTCCGCCGCGCAACGCCACCAGGCCAAGCGATAATGTTGCCGCTCCAGCAGGGCATGCAGGCGTTGTCGCCCTTGCGCGCCGGCCGGGTCGTGCGCAGCCAGGACAGCGGGGGTTCCGCCCGGAATGCTCGCCGGCTCGAGGCTGGCCGGCGCCAATGGATAAGGAACATCGTGCACAGTGAGGTAAAAGCCGCGCTCGTCATCATGCTTCAACCGGATGTCGCCGCAGCTCAAGGCGTCGGCATACTGCTTTCCAAGGAACGGCGCCAGGAGCTTGCCGGGCATCAACGGCATATCCCAATCGATATCGAAGGCGTCCGCCCATTCGCTTTCCTGACCTCGCTTCAGCACATCCCACCACCAGGCATTGTCCGGATCCGTCGCCATGTGGTTGGGCACGATGTCGAGCAGCAGACCCATGCCGGCATGTCTGGCCTCCGCCGACAGATGCCGCAGGGCCGTCTCGCCGCCCCTTACGGAATCTACCCGCCCGTGGTCGACGACATCGTAGCCGTGCGTGGAGCCGGCACTCGACTGCGAGATGGGCGACAAATACAGATGGCTCACACCGAGCCTTGCAAAGTAGGGCAGGTCCTTACGCGCCTGGTTCAGCGTATAGCCTTCGTGCAATTGCAGGCGCAGCGTGGCGCGGGGGAGGATCATGCCGGCTTCTCCCTCGCCCGCCTGACGCGCTCCAACAGCTCCGGTGCCTCGCCTTCAGTAAACAACTCGTCCACCGTGCGCGCGAGAATGCGGGACCAGTTCGGGGGGCCTTCTTGCCCGCGCTCCGGTCCGCTAGAGGAAGGCAGGTTGGGCTGTTCCTCCTCGCCGGCCAGATCCTCGAGGGCAAGACTGAAGAGCGCGGCGGGGGTGCGTGCCACATAGGCAAGCACAGCTTCCACGGGCGGGTCGGCCGGCATGGGTGCTTCCGCTGCCGCTTCGCCGGCCTGCTGCAGGGCAGCCCACAAAGCCTGCTTCTGGCTCTCGCGCTGTGATCGCTGATCTCGCGATGCATCCGGGTCAAACTGGCCCAGACGTTCCCGCCACTGGATATCCCGTCCGAGCCACCATCCTCGCAGCGTGGGCAGATCGTGGGTCGACACCATGGACATGGAGAGCGGGGGCCAAGCGTCCGGGCGCATGAATACCGGCTCCCCGTCTTGCTCCTGCTCTTGCTCTTGCTCCTGCTGAAACCAGAGCACGCTCATTCCGAGAATCCCCCGCTTGTCCAGCGCGGCGCTGAAATCTTCAGGCACCGTACCCAAGTTCTCACCCACCACGACGGCCTGATGGCGCCATGCTTCCAGCACCAGCAGATCCATCAAGTCCTCCCGCGGGTAGCGCAGATAGACGCCGTCCCGGGCGCCCGCCCCCTCAGGCACCAGCCACATGCGCGCCAGTCCCAAGACGTGGTCCACGCGCACCCCTCCGGCATGCGCGAGTACGGCGCGCAGCGTGCCAATGAAGCCCTCATAGCCAAGTTGCCGCAACGCGC
>JAEWFK010000152.1 GCA_023388835.1 Pseudomonadota bacterium
CGGCATCCAGATTGATGGTGGACATTCGTGATCCATTGGCCGGGATGGCCGGTAATAACACACCGGGTTGCCCCAGTGGAGTTGATAAAATTGGCCTTTCAGTTGCCTGAAAGACACCTTTGAAACCTTCCGGGTTCCTTAAATGCGGACTCCTTATTGAATGCGGATTCCTTAAAACCCGCTTTTTTGAAATCCGCTTTTTTGAAACCCACTTCCTTGAAACCCACTTCTTTGAAGCCCCTTATCGCCAGGCTGCTAAAAACGCCAGGCTGCTAAGAAGTCCCTTCATACTTCTTGCTAGGCCCCTTCATACCTTCTTGCCAGACCATAAGTCGAGCACTGCCTTGACTGTCTGATCTATGGTAAGCCCCGAGGAATCCACCCTGACCGCATCTGTGGCGGCCGCTAGCGGCGCATTCGCCCGGTTCCGGTCTCGCGCATCGCGCGCCCGCATGTCTTCTAGAAGGTCGGTTAGATTAACAGAAAAGCCCTTTTCCATCAACTGCTTATAGCGCCTTTCCGCCCTGGCCTCTACGTCGGCAACCAGGAAAATTTTGAGCGGCGCATCGGGGAACACAATGGTACCCATATCCCGTCCGTCCGCCACCAGGCCGGGCGGACGAAGGAAATCGCGCTGGCGCTGCAGCAGGGCGTCGCGCACCGGCTGATACGCCGCAATACGGGAAGCAAGATTGCCAATATGCTCTTCACGGATAAGGCCGGCGACATCTTCGCCGCCCACCATGATGCGCCCGCCCCGAAAGGCAGCTTCCAGGCCACGCGCGACGGAGGCCACACCCTGCACGTCGTCGGCACTGCGGCCCGAGCGCAGCACGCCCAGGGCCGTCAGGCGGTAGAGCGCACCGCTATCGAGCGCCGCCCAGCCCAGCTGCTCGGCCACCTTGCTGGCGATTGTTCCCTTCCCGGAAGCGGTCGGGCCGTCGATGGTTATGACTGGCACACTGGAAGCTTCGTTCATGGCCGCACCAGAGTTTGGTAAACATCGAAATATTCCGGAAAGGTCTTCCCGACGCAGGCCGGGTCCAGAATGGTCACAGGCACGCCGCCGAAAGCCGCCAGAGAAAAACACATGGCCATGCGGTGGTCGTCATAAGTATGGATGGCGGCGCTGCGCCAGCCGCCGGGCGGAATGGGATGCACCTTGAGCCAATCCGGCCCGGATTCCACCTGCGCGCCCAGCTTGGCCAGTTCGGTGTGCATGGCATGAATGCGGTCAGTCTCTTTCACGCGCCAGCTGCCGATATTGCGCAAAGTGCAGGGGCCGTCCGCAAAAAGCGCCATGGCCGCCGCAGTCATGGCCGCATCCGGAATCAGGTTGAAATCCTGATCAAATGCACGCAAACGTTCTCCGTCCGCAACCCGCATGCCCGCCACTTCGACCGCGTCCGCGTCCAGAGTCACGGTCGCTCCCATGGCGCGCACCACGTCCGCGAAAGCCATGTCGCCCTGAATGCTATGCGCTCCTGCCCCTTCGATACGTAAAGGCCCGCCGCCGATCGCGCCCAGCGCCATGAAGTAGGACGCGGACGAGGCATCGCCCTCGATCTGGTATTCCCCTGGAGAGCGATAACTTGCGCCCGCCGGCACGATGAAGCGCTGCCAGCCTTCCCGGCTCACCTGCACGCCGAAGCGTTCCATCAGCTTGAGCGTGATCAGGATATAAGGTTGGGAAATTAGGTCGCCGTCGACTTCGATCACGACATCGGTCGCGCTCGGGCCCGCCAGCAACGGCGCGGCCATCAGCAGGGCCGTGAGGAACTGGCTGGAAACATTGCCTTTGATACGCACGGGCCGGCCCGCTTCGAGCGCGCCGCGTCCAATACGCAGCGGCGGATAACCCGATGAGCCCACGTACTCGATGTCGGCCCCAAGCACCTGAAGCGCGTCAACGAGGTCGCCAATGGGCCGCTCGTGCATGCGCGGCACGCCCGAGAGTTCGAAGTCGCCTCCGTGGAGCGCCAACGCGGCAGTCAATGGGCGGAAAGCGGTTCCTGCGTTACCGAGAAACAGTTTCGCCGCTTGCACGGGAAAACGCCCCACGCCGTTTACGGCCACGCTGTCGAGGCCAAGGGGCTCCAATACAACGCCCAACGTGCGCAAGGCCTGCAGCATCACCCGAGTGTCATCGGAGTCCAGAAGGCCGTGCAGGACGGTCCGGCCTCGGGCGAGCGCCGCGAGCAGCAGCACGCGATTGGATATGCTTTTTGAGCCCGGCAGCTTCACTGCGCCATGCGCACTTCCGACTGGTGCCAGTACCAATTCTTCGGGTCTATCGTAGGTCATTTGAGTCCGCTCCTGCTACCCCAGAAACGCCTGGCCAGCGCAGCGCGTTCCAGAAAGTCGTGCAGCCGCACGTCATCGCTCGCGAGCAAAGCCTGCTCGGCTTCGTCGAGCGCCTTTCTGACTTCTGTCAGTTCAGAGAGCACCGCATCGCGGTTGGCCATGAAAATGTCCCGCCAGATTTCCGGGGACCCCGCCGCAATGCGCGTGAAATCCCGAAAGCCGCTACCCGCCAGCTCCATGCGCACATCGGAATTTTCGGAACGCGCGACCTGCCACATATAGACCGAAGATAAAAAGTGCGGGACATGGCTCACCGACGCCAACACGATGTCATGGGTCTCGGGCTCCATAGTGATGACGCGCGCGCCACAGGCCTCCCAAAGCTTCGTGATGCTCCGGCGGGCTTCCGGCGTGTTTTCCTCGAGGGGCGTCAGAATAACGCTGCGATCTTCGTAGAGCTCGGCCGTGGCCGCTGCCGGGCCGGCCTTTTCTGCCCCTGCAATGGGATGGCCGGGCACGAACTGAGCGACGCGATCGCCCAGCGCGGCGCGGGCCGCCTGAACGACATCCACCTTGGTGCTGCCGGCATCGGTGATCAAGGTGCCGGGCCGCAGCCGAGGCAACAGGCCTTCGAGCACACTTTGCGTGATGCCCACGGGTACCGAGAGCAGGATGATGTCGGCCTGTTCCGCCGCTTCTTCCAGGGTGGCTTCGGAATCGATCAGCCCCAGCTCCACCGCCTGCTGCAGCGACTTCCTATTACGCCCGACGCCCAGCACTTTGCTCACGGCGCCCTTGCGACGCAACGCGGCGGCGAAGGAGCCCCCGATGAGGCCGACACCGACCACAGCGAGCACAGGCGGCTTCGCCGGGGTGTCGGCTGACTGATTGGGTTGGTGCATTCCGCCCCCTATTGTTTGGGGTAGGAACCCAGTTCCTTGAAGAAAGCCACTTCTTTTTTGAGCTCGATCAGAGCCTTGGCTACCTTGGGGTCGTTACGGTGACCCAGCACGTCTACATAGAAGTAGTATTCCCACTGCCCCGTGCGAGCGGGACGCGATTCAAAGCGCGTCATGGACACGCCGTTGCCGGCCAGAGGCGCAAGCATGGTATAGACCGCACCGGCTCGATTGGGCACTGCGAGAATGATGCTCGTCTGGTCATCGCCCGTGGGCAGGGTTTCGATCCGGCCAACTGCAAGAAAGCGGGTGCGGTTCTGGGGGTCGTCCTGGATGCCGGAAGACACCGCCTGGAGATCCCAGGCGTGGGCGGCATAGTCGCCCGCGATGGCCGCCACGGAAGGATCCTGGGACGCCATGCGCGCGGCTTCACTGTTGCTCGAGGCCGCATCCAGCGGCAGAGCCGGATAGTTGCGCATCAGCCAGCCGCGGCACTGTGCCAGCGCCTGCGGATGGGCGACGATCCGGGTCACGCCCTCCATGCTGCCCGAAGAGGTCAGCAGGTTGTGATGAATCTTGATGGAGCGTTCACCGAGGATCTTCAGGGGGGAGTTCAACAACAGGTCGAGCGTGCGATTCACGGCGCCTTCCGTGGAATTCTCGACCGGCACAACGCCCACATTCGCTTGCCCGGCTTCCACCGCGCGGAACACCTCATCGAACGAGTCGCATCGTATCGGTTCAATGGCGTGCCCGAAGTGCTCAAAGGCCGCCTGTTCCGAGAAAGAGCCCTGCGGCCCCAAGTAGGCCACGGCCAGCACGCTTTCCAGCCCTCGGCAGGTGGAGATGATCTGGGTCCAGACGGCGTCGATCGCTTCCGGTGTGAAGGGGCCCTGGTTTCTCGCCTGCAAAGACCGGATGATCGTGGCTTCGCGTTCCGGCTTGAGCACCGGCCCCTCGACATCGAATTCCTTCTTGACGTCGCCCACGGCCTGGGCGGTACGGCCCCGCTCATTCAACAGTTCGAGGATTTGTTCGTCGATCGCATCTATGCGCTGACGCAAGGGCTGCAAGCGCGCGAGCAAAGTGTTATCCATATTGTCGTTCGAATTCCTGCATGTAAGTAATCAAGGCCTGGACGGCTTCGAAAGGCACGGCGTTGTAAATGGATGCCCGCATGCCTCCCACGCTCTTGTGGCCCTTGAGCTGCAGCAGCCCGCGAGCTTCGGCGTCTGCGAGGAAGCGTGCGTTCAAGGACTCGTCCTTCAGGAAGAACGGTACGTTCATGCGGGAGCGCGCGGGCCCGTGGATCCTGCTCTCGTAAAAAGATGAATTGTCGAGCGCGGCGTAGAGCGCCTGCGCCTTGCGGATGTTCTGGGCTTCGATACCGGCAATGCCGCCCTGCCGCTTCAGCCACTTGAACACCAGCCCGGCAATGTAAATCGAGTAGGTCGGGGGCGTATTGAACATCGAGCCGGCGGCCGCTACGTTGGCGTAATCGAAGACCGACGGGCAAACAGGCAGCGCATGGCCGATGAGGTCCTTGCGCACGATCACAATCGTGGCGCCGGAAGGTCCGGCGTTCTTCTGTGCGCCGGCGTAGACCAGACCGACTTTCGAAAAATCGATGGGGCGGGAGAGAATATGCGAAGAAGCGTCCACCACCAGCGGAACATCGGGCGCGCCGATGTCGGCCATGTCGGGGAAATCCACGAATTCGATGCCGCCGATCGTCTCGTTACTGCATACATGCAGATACGCGGCATCAGGCCGGACGCGCCAGGCATCGGGCATGGGAAACCATGTCCAAGCGGACTGTTCACGCCCGTCGATAGTGATCGTATCGCCGCTGGAAGCCGCCACGGCGATGTCGCCATAGCGCTGAGCCTCCTTGTGCGACTTGACCGACCAGGTGCCGGTAAGAATGTAATCGGCCTTGCCAGCCCCGTTGCGTCCGATCAGGTTCAGAGGAATCAGCGCATTCTCTGCTGTCGCCCCGCCCTGCATGAAAAGGATCTCGAAGTCATCAGGCACCGCGAGCAATTCGCGCAGGTCAGCAAGTGTCTCTTCGTATATTTGCGTGAAATGCTTGCCCCGATGGCTCATTTCCATGACGGACATGCCGCTGCCGCGCCAGTCGGTCATTTCGCTTGCGGCCTGTTCCAGGACCTCAAGCGGCAGCGCGGACGGCCCGGCCGAGAAATTCCATGGGCGGCCCGCCGGTTTTGCGCCGGTTCCGACCGCATCATCGCGTCGCGGCGCTCCATCCAACTGAGCGGCGTCTTCCCCGAATGCGATTCCTATGCGTGCGTTCGTACCCATTACTCTTCTCCCGGCTCGCCCTGCGTGCCGATTTCATCGTCGCCCTGCCCGCCTTGATCGTTTTCGGAACCGTTCTGGGCGTCAGCATCCTGGTCGGACTCGTCTTGCCCTTCGGGCGACGGAGTTTCTGAAATCACGATGACTTCAGACGGCTCTTCGTCAATATCGCTCTCTACGACGCGGCGCACGCCGGACAGCGAGCTACCATCGTCCACACTGATGAGGGTGACGCCCTGTGTAGCGCGGCCCATCTCGCGAATCTCGGACACGCGGGTCCGAACCAGGACGCCGCCGGTGGTGATGAGCATGATTTCGTCTTCAGGCTCGACGAGCACGGCGCCCACGACCTTGCCGTTGCGGGCGCTGGTCTGGATGGCGATCATGCCCTTGGTACCGCGGCCGTGACGCGTATATTCTGTGATGGACGTGCGCTTGCCATAGCCGTTTTCGGTCGCCGTAAGCACGCTCTGGGTTTCATCGCCCGCCACCAGCAGCGAGATGACGGTCTGGCCGTCTTCGAGGCTCATGCCACGGACGCCGCGGGCCGGCCGGCCCATCGGGCGGACGTCGTTCTCGTTGAAGCGGACCGCCTTGCCCGCATCGGAGAACAGCATGACGTCGTGCTGGCCGTCGGTGACGTCGGCGCCAATGAGGAAATCGCCTTCATCGAGCGCCACGGCGATAATGCCGGCCTTGCGCGGATTGGAGAAGTCCGACAGCGGGGTCTTCTTGACCACACCGCGAGAAGTCGCCATGAAGACGAACTGATCGTCGCCGAATTCCTTGACGCTCAGCACCACGGTGATCTTCTCGCCGTCGACCAGCGGGAACATGTTCACAATGGGGCGACCGCGCGAATTGCGCGACCCGGAGGGAACTTCCCAGACCTTCAGCCAGTACACGCGGCCGCGATCGGAGAAGCACAGCAGGAAGTCGTGCGTATTGGCGATGAAGAGCTGATCGATCCAGTCGTCTTCCTTCATGGCAGTCGCCTGCTTGCCACGGCCGCCGCGCCGCTGCGAACGGTACTCGGACAGCGGCTGGCTCTTTATATAGCCGGTATGGGAAAGCGTCACGACCATGTCCATGGGCGTGATGAGATCTTCGGTATCGATCTCCGCGGCGTTGTATTCGATTTCGGACCGCCGTGCGTCCTTGGTGCCGACCGAGTACTCGGCCTTGAGAGCCATGAGCTCGTCGACAATGATCTGCGTGACGCGTTCAGGGCGTGACAGGATATCTAGCAAATCGGCAATCGTATCCATGATGTCGCGATACTCGCCAACGATCTTGTCTTGCTCGAGCCCGGTCAGGCGCTGCAGGCGCATGTTCAGGATTTCCTGAGCCTGGACGTCGCTCAGCCGGTAAAGGCCGTCTGCCTGAAGACCAAAGCTGGCCGGCAGGGAATCCGGCCGGTAGGCCGCGCGCCCGCCGACGGTGCTGCTTTCGTCGGCGCGCACCAGCATTTCGCGCACCAATGATGAATCCCAACTGCGAGCCATGAGTTCCTGGCGGGCGACCGGCGGCGTGGGTGCTGCCTTGATGATCGCGATGAACTCGTCGATATTGGCGAGCGCAACGGCGAGGCCTTCCAGCACATGCCCGCGTTCGCGTGCCTTGCGCAACTGGAATACCGTGCGCCGAGTGACGACTTCGCGGCGATGGAAGAGAAAATACTCGACCATCTGCTTCAGGTTCAGCAGGCGGGGCTGGCCATCGACCAGCGCCACCAGGTTCATGCCGAAGGTGTCCTGAAGCTGTGTATTCTTATATAGATTGTTCAGTACGACTTCGGGGACTTCGCCGCGCTTGAGCTCGATCACCAGCCGCATGCCGTCCTTGTCGGACTCGTCGCGAATATCGGAGATGCCCTCGACCCTCTTCTCGTTGACGAGTTCGGCGATCTTTTCCTGCAGGGTCTTCTTGTTGACCTGATAAGGAAGCGAGTCCACCACGATGGCCTGGCGGTTGCCCCGGTCGATGTCTTCGAAGTGTGTGGTGGCGCGCATGACCACCCGGCCCCGGCCGCTGCGGTAGCCTTCACGCACCCCCGACATGCCGTAGATGATGCCGCCCGTCGGAAAGTCCGGCGCGGGAATGATTTCCATCAGCTCGTCGATGGTGCATTCCGGGTTGCGCAGGCAGAACAGACAGCCGTCGACGACTTCCGCCAGGTTATGAGGCGGAATGTTGGTCGCCATGCCTACGGCAATGCCCGAGCTGCCGTTCACCAGCAGATTGGGAAGCCGCGAAGGCAGCAGCAGCGGTTCGTGTTCGCTGCCGTCGTAGTTGGGACCGAAGTCGACGGTTTCCTGATCGATATCCGCAAGGAGCTCATGGGCGATCTTTGCCAGGCGCACTTCGGTATAACGCATGGCCGCGGCGCTGTCGCCGTCGATGGAACCAAAGTTCCCCTGCCCGTCTACCAACATATAGCGCAGCGAGAAATCCTGGGCCATGCGTACGATGGTCTCGTAGACAGCCGAGTCGCCATGAGGGTGGTACTTACCGATGACGTCACCGACGATACGCGCCGACTTCTTGTACGGGCGGTTCCAGTCGTTGTTCAGTTCGTGCATGGCGAAAAGCACGCGCCGGTGCACCGGCTTGAGGCCGTCTCTGACGTCCGGCAGTGCGCGTCCGACAATCACGCTCATGGCGTAATCGAGGTAGCTGCGCCGCATTTCCTCTTCGAGCGATATCGGGAGCGTTTCCTTGGCGAAGGAATCCATGGATGCGGGGTCTCTTTCTCTTGAAAAACGTGAAAACGGCCGCAGGCGGGCGAAGGGTAGATTCTAGCACCTGCGGGCTCCGTTCTTGCTGTAGGGCCCCTGGGGCGGGGGCTGGGAGCCGCGTTTCCAGAACCCGTTGAGGCTGCTTTTACCCTGTTGCCTAAAACCAACAACTAAACCGAACTTCCCGGATAATTCGGTCCTTATGGGCCGGTTCGCTCGGGAAGGCTGAAACAAGGCATGCGAAATGCCTTAAGATTCGGCCTAACACGCATGAAACCCAGCGCAATTCTTTGATCACATCATCGCGTTGCTATACTGGCTCCGTTTTCTTGATATGCGGCGGGGGTTCGCTGCGGTCACTTACCAGCATTAAGCTCAAACGAGGAGAAACATGAACAAACCCTCCAAAATCGCATTGGCACTCGCTATCGCAGCCGCTACGGCATCCGGCGCAGTCTCCGCACAGACTGTCGACAACTGGCGCAACCCGTTTGGCGACGTTTGGATGAACGGAACCAACGAACTTTGCTGGCGCAACAACTTCTGGACGCCCGCTACCGGCGTTCCTGGCTGCGACGGCGTACCGGTCGCCCAGGCTCCGGTCGTTGCCCCGACCGCCACCAAGGTCGTCCTGAACGCTGACACCTTCTTCGACTTCGACAAAGACACGCTGAAGCCCGAAGGCCGTCAGGTTCTTGACCAAGTCGCCGGCCAAGTCGACACGCTGAACCTCGAAACTCTCATCGCCGTCGGCCACACCGACTCCATCGGTAGCGAGCAGTACAACCAAGGTCTGTCGGAGCGCCGTGCCAACTCCGTGAAGAACTACCTGGTCAGCAAGGGCATTGCTTCCGACCGTATCTACACGGAAGGCAAGGGCGAAACCAGCCCCGTGGCATCGAACGCCACTCGTGAAGGCCGTGCTCAGAACCGCCGCGTGGAAATCGAGATCGTCGGTACGCGCAAGTAATCATGGCGCCGCAACGATAGCGGCTTTCATGACTACAATAAGGGCTCCGCATTGCGGGGCCCTTATTCATTTCAGGGCCGGGTCGGCGTGGCCGGCACGGCGGCCCAGAACGTCAAAGGCAACAACATGACCGTCACCGCGCAAAAGCCCGAACACTCTCACAATGCCGACCAGGCGGAACTGGACAAGTTCAGCGCCCTGGCTTCGCGCTGGTGGGATCCTGAAAGCGAGTTTAAGCCCTTGCACGCCATCAATCCCTTGAGGCTCGGGTGGATCCGCCAGTATGCGGGGCCGCTGGCGGGCATGAAGATACTCGACGTCGGCTGCGGCGGCGGCATATTGTCAGAAAGCATGGCGCGCGAAGATGCCGCCGTCACGGGCATCGACCTCGCCGAGAAGTCGCTCCGGGTCGCTCGCCTGCATGGCCTGGAATCAGGCATCAAAGTGGACTACCAGCTCATCAGCGCCGAAGACATGGCAGAGCGGCACCCCGGTGAGTACGACATCGTCACTTGCATGGAAATGCTCGAACATGTCCCCGACCCCGGGTCTATCGTGCGAGCCTGTGCCCAGATGGTGAAACCAGGCGGCTGGGTGTTCTTTTCCACGATCAACCGTAACCCGAAATCCTTCTTGTTCGCCATCGTCGGCGCCGAATACGTCCTGCGTCTATTGCCGCGAGGAACGCATAATTTCGAAAGCTTCATCAAACCGAGCGAACTGGCTTCGGCGGTGCGCCAAGCCGGCCTCGCCGCGCAGGCGTTTTCCGGCATGGAATACAACCCGCTCACGCAGATCTATTCGCTCTCGGCCGACACCTCGGTGAACTACCTGATGGCCACTCGCAAAGAGGAACTCTAATGAACAAGCTCGTACTGTTCGACTTCGACGGCACCCTTGCTGACACGGCCCCTGATTTGGGCGCGGCCGCAAACGTGCTGCGAAGCCGCCGCGGGCTGACTGAGCTGCCGCTGGAATCCTACCGCGAGTATGCCTCGCACGGCGCGCGCGGCCTGCTCAAGCGGGGCCTGGACATGACTCCGGAGCACCCCGAATACGAAGCCGCACGCGAGGAATTCCTGACGGAGTACGAGCAAGGCATGACCGAGCGCACGACTCTATTTCCAGGCATCAAAGAACTGCTCACAGGGCTTCAAGACAACGGGTATACCTGGGGCATCGTGACAAACAAGGTCGAATACCTTGCCGTACCGCTGATCGTACATTTAGGCCTGTACCGCCATTGCGCCGTTACGGTAGGCGGCGACACCACACCGCACCCTAAGCCACACCCTGCCCCGCTCCTGCATGCCGCGGAGAAAACCGGCTTCGCGACCGAAGACGCCATCTATATCGGCGACGATCAGCGCGACATCGTGGCGGGTCGCGCCGCCGGTATGGCAACCGTAGTGGCCGCCTACGGCTACTGCGGCATGAGCACCGCCCTGAAGTCGTGGGACGCGACGGCGATAGCAGAGCGCCCCGATCAGTTGTGGGAACTCATCGACGGTTGGGCGCGCGGCTGACACCGTCAAAAGCCCTGCCCCGCCCCTGCGTTCAGTCTATGCTATTGCGCAGCTGAATCGGGGGGTCTCCCGCCTGATATGAGCCCGCTGCCGTGAAGAGCACATCAGTCGAGGAGTTCAAGGCGGTTTCCGTCGAATCCTGCAACACGCCGATCACGAAGCCTACGCCGACCACTTGCATCGCGACATCGTTGGAGATACCAAAGAGACTGCAAGCAAGTGGGATCAGCAAGAGCGAGCCGCCCGCGACGCCAGCGGCGCCGCAGGCGCTCACCGAAGCCACCACGCTCAAGAGCAAGGCTGTAGGAATATCGACCTGGATTCCCAAGGTATTCACCGCCGCCAGGGTCAGTACCGTGATGGTCACGGCTGCGCCAGCCATGTTGATCGTCGCCCCCAGCGGGATGGACACTGAATAGGTTTCCTCGTGCAGGCCCAGGCGCTTGGCAAGACGCATATTGACCGGAATATTCGCCGCCGAACTGCGCGTGAAAAAAGCGGTGACGGCACTTTCGCGCAAGCAAGTGAAGACCAGCGGATACGGGTTGCGACGCAGCTTGATGAAGACGATAAGCGGGTTCACCACTACTGCGATGAAGAGCATGCAGCCAATCAGTACCGCCAGCAATCGGGCGTAGCCAACCAGCGCGCCCACGCCGCTGTCAGCCACAATGGCCGCGACCAGACCCAAAATACCGATGGGGGCCAGCCGAATGACGCCTTGCACGATCCACGACACTGATAGCGACAGATCAGCCAACACATTCTTGGTGGCGCCATGAGCCCCTCTGAGCGCCAATCCCAATGCGACCGCCCAGACGAGAATTCCAATGTAGTTGGCATTCAACAAAGCGGAAATCGGGTTGTCGACCGCGCTCATCACGAGCGTGTGGAGCACTTCGACAACTGACTCTGGAGGGCTCAGCGATTCTCCCACCGCCTTCAGTTGTATGACGCTGGGCCAGATGAAGCTTGCTACCACTGCTACCAGCGCCGCGCAAAAGGTACCGATCAGATACAGAAGAAGTATGGGCCGGATATGCGTGGTTTCGCTGCTTTTCTTGTTGGCGATCGAGGCGGCGACCAGCACAAACACCAACACTGGCGCAACGGCCTTCAGCGCACCCACGAAAAGGTCGCCTAGCAAGCCCAGAGCTGCGGCGGCCGCGGGCCATACGACGCCGATAATGACGCCGATGATCAGGCCCGCCACGATCTGCTTGACTATGCTGCCTTGGTAGACGAACCGGAAGAATGGATTCTGCCTTGCGACGCCGGACATCGGGAAACTCCAGGAAAGCCCAGAATTTTACCATCGCCCCCCACTATGAAAAAACCATTGAATGTCATATAATTAGCTTTGATTTACATGGGGGCCGACTTGGCTTCGACGTGGGTCACAAAACAGCGTAGGGCATGTCGAGCACCAGTAAGCTCGTAAATCCACTGGAAAACTACAAACGCCAACGACGAGCGTTTCGCTCTAGCCGCTTAAGCGGTGAGCCGCTGCACTGATTTGTCTTTGGGTCAGGTGGGGTAACCCACAGCAGCGTCACTTACAAAGAATCGGATCCTGTCGC
This sequence comes from Pseudomonadota bacterium, assembly GCA_023388835.1. Classification (GTDB taxonomy): domain Bacteria; phylum Pseudomonadota; class Gammaproteobacteria; order Burkholderiales; family Burkholderiaceae_B; genus Yanghanlia. The sequence continues at coordinate 12,337 of JAEWFK010000152.1, forward strand.
GTCACGAGGCAGCTTCCTAAATCAAGTGAATCGCCAAGGCAGGGCCTGTCGGTAGGCATGAGCCAAGGTTAAAACTTAAAATGTATCGACTAAACATGTAGAACTGCCTGCGGAGGGCTTGCGGACGGGGGTTCAATTCCCCCCGGCTCCACCAAGTTTTAAAAGACCAACCGGTTTCGGTTGGTTTTTTTTCGCCTATGCAGCCAGCGGCACCTTCGACGCCCTCCCCCCGACTCGTCATTTCGGCTCAGGTGCGCGGTCTAAGCTATTTAGCCCATTCAACTCCGATTTCCGGCCCATGCTAATGGACACCGTAGGACTCTATATTGAAACATCGAGACACGATTGTCATGTCCTGCATCGTCCCCCCTGCAATCGACCTGCGCCGAACTCCATACCCGGCGCTTTGGTCCTAAGGAGTCTGCATGAATACACCGCCGTCCCTTTTCAGCGCCGAATGGTATTGGGCAAATAATCCCGAACTGGCATGGGCCTTTGAAGCCGGCCTGATCGAGCCCTTTGCCCACTTTACCCTTTACGGCAAGTATGAGGGGCGCTCTCCGGGACCATTGTTCAGTCCCGGTGAGTATCTGGCGTTGAACCCGGACGTCGCAGCAGCGGTGGCCAATGGAGAAACCACGGCTTACGACCATTTCGTGATGCATGGATTTGGCGAAAGCCGGCTGCCACTCCGGCTTTTCGATGAGGAGTTTTATCTACAGCACAATCCGGACGTGGCGGCCGCAGTCGCGGCAGGGGCCACCACAGCGGCACAGCATTTTCTTTTATATGGGCATCAGGAACTTCGACCAATCAGCTTCCTCATTGATCTAGGTCGCTACGTAGAAGCGAATTCCGATTTGCAGCCGGCCGCGCAGAACGGCGGGCTATCCGCCATGGTGCACTTGCTGGCGCATGGCATACGAGAAGGCCGCGACCTTGGCAACGGCCTGCGCTTCGCCGACTTTATGCATGATGACCAGTTCACCCAGGCGCTGGCGATCGGCGATTCCCATGCCGCGCTGGGACGCGTGGAGGCAGTGGCTCCTTTCATGCCTGAGTTCTCCGCCCCCGCAGGCTGGACCATCTCTGCGGATGCCGTCATCCCACTGGACTTCACGCCGCGGAACGGTTCAAAACTGATCGTACCGAGCCAGGTACAGATTCCGGAGGGCATGCAGTTGCCCGACACATTCCACCAACCGGCCCCGCAACCGCCGAGCTTCCCCGCTGATGCGGACACAGGCACGGGCACGGGCACGGGCGACTCCGCTGATGCGGACACGGGCACGGGCGACCCCGATGGCGGCGGGCGCATCATTGCGCTGCATCCGGACATGACAAGCGCGACGGGAACGCACGGGAACGACACGTTCACCGCCACAGCGGGGACGCTCACCCAGGATCATCGGCTAGACGGTCTAGCGGGACTAGATATTTTGAACGTTATCGGACCAAACGCCCCGACATGGGCCCATATCAA
>JAEWFK010000031.1 GCA_023388835.1 Pseudomonadota bacterium
CAATCCGGAATTCCGAGATCTCGCGGGGCGAGGGCTGAGCATAGGGCGGGAGTACAGATTCAATACGGGTGCGCCGTCGGTGGTAGATGCGCGGCCCTATCAGGGCTGGAGCATCGATGAAGAGCAAATTTTCATTCTGCGCTTTGATGCTCCGGTCCAGCAGCAAGAGGTTGCCAGGCATAGTCATTGCGCGGTGGACGGCCTGGGCGAGCGCATACCGGTGCTGGCCGTAGCGAATGAGCATCACGCTGCGTTATTGGAAGCGGCCTATCTGCGCGAGCCGGATGATTCCGCCACACTGGTCCTGCTTCAGTGCGCACGCGTGCTCCCGCCGGAAGCGAAGATGCGCCTTGTGGTCGGCCCTGGCGTACGTGCTGTCGATCAGCCCGATGAACTGGTCGGTTCCGAACGCCCGCATGTGTTGAATTACGAGGTACGTCCGCCGTTCACTGCGAAGATGTCGTGTACGCGCGAGCGAGCCGGTCGTCCCTGTCTGCCGATCACGCCCATCTCGGTGACATTCTCAGCGCCCGTCCCGTACGAGGCGCTCGCGGGCATGCGTCTGATGTCGGGAGATACGGAATTCAAGCGCGACGAGGATGGCGACGAAGACGCCGGCGATTTCGTCAGCTCTATCAATTACCCAGGCCCCTTTCCTGCGAGCAGCACGCTCACCTTGAAATTGCCGCCCGAGCTGCGCGACGACGCGAATCGTCCATTAGCCAATGCCGATCGCTTTCCGATGGAGGTGGCGCTCTCCGACTATCCGCCGCTGGCCAAGTTCGCGTCCGGCACGTTCGGCGTCATAGAGCGCTTTGCTCATGCGCCACCCGGTGAAGCGTCTGAGCAGGCGGCTGCGGTGCCGGTGACGCTCCGGCATATTGAGCGTCAGCCTGCGCTGCGCGGTATCGAGTTGCCGGAGGGCCGAGTGGCCAAACTGCGGGCTGAGGACGATGCCGATGTCTTGCACTGGTATGCGCGCCTGCAGCGGCTGGACAGCGGCTCGTGGACAGAGTCACAACTGAAAGATATTTTCGCGGGGCGAACGCCGCGACAGGTCAACGGCCGGGAAGCGCGGCATGACGTACGGTCCGTTTCTGTGTTGAAGTCCAGCCCGTCGGCACGCCGCCTATCGTTGCCCGGCGTGAACGGCGCGGAACAGCGGCCCCTCGAAGTAGTGGGCATTCCCCTGCAGGAACCGGGCTTTCATGTGCTCGAAATAGAGTCTCCTCATTTAGGAGCGTCGCTGCTTGAAGACAGTGAGCCCATGTATGTGCGTACCGGCGTCTTGCTCACGAATCTTTCTGTACATGTGAAGCAGGGGCGGGATGATCTGTTGGTATGGGTGACGACGCTGGCGGGTGCCGAGCCGGTGCCCAACGCCGAGATCGCGGTACTGGACTGCGATGGCCGTCCCCTGGCGAATGGCCGCAGCAATGATCAGGGCGTCTGGCACCACCGCAGCGCGGTCGATTCGCCGGGCTACTGTGCTTCCACGGGACTTGACGGTCTCTTCGTATCGGCCCGAATTCCCGCCGGCCATCCTCAAGCCCACGGCGCCGCAGATTACGCTTTCGTGCTTTCCGCTTGGGACCGCGGCATTGAAACCTGGCGCTTCAATGTGCCGACGTCGTCGGGAGCCGAGCCGGAGCTGCTCACCCACACGGTGTACGACCGCAGCCTTTTCCGTGCGGGCGAAAAAGTGTCGATGAAGCATTATCTTCGCGAAGAGGTTCGCGACGGCCTTCAATCGCCGGAGCAGGGACGGCCAGACCGCCTGCTCATCGAGCATGAGGGCTCCGATCAAAGGCACGAGCTGCCCATCGTGTGGACGGAGACACCGAGCGGCGGACTCACCGCACTCAGCGAGTTCGACATTCCGGCCTCCGCGAAGCTGGGTTCGTATTCAGTCCGGCTTAGCGACAACAACCAGGGCTGGTATGGCGACAGCAGCTTCCGGGTGGAAGAGTTCCGCCTTCCCATACTGACCGGTCAGATTGCGCTTCGAGGTGGCGAACGCTCTGATCTCATCGTTCAGCCTTCGTCGCTGGATGTCGACATGCAGCTTTCCTGGCTCTCGGGTGGACCGGCGTCCGGGCAGAAGGTGTCATTGAACGCTGTGGCCTCGGACCGCAGCGTGTATTTCAGCGATTATGAAGACTATAGCTTCCTGCCTCCCCCCGACCCCTCTGCTTTCGAAGGCGAGCTGCAGCAGCAACCCGAAGGTGAGCCGGAAGGGCAAGACAGTGGCCGGCGGCGTCTCTTCGTCGATGCCCGTCAGTTCGTCCTCGATGCTCAGGGAGCCGCGGCCTTGCGGCTCGAGGAGGTGCCGAAGGTCGCGCGTCCGATGCGTTTCGAGCTGGAGGCCAGTTTCGCCGACCCCAGCGGTGAGATTCAGACCTTGTCGCAATCGGTCGATGTCTGGCCCAGCGCCGTGCAGGCCGGGCTGAAGACAGAAGGTTGGGACCGGGCGGGTCAGGACATTCCTGTCAGCATGGTCGCCATCGGCCCGGACGCACAGCCGCGGCCGAGGGTGGCCATGCAGCTCTTGGCGGTGGAGCGCAAGACTTATACGGTGCGCAAGCGCATGGTGGGGGGCTTTTATCGGTATGACTCGCAGACGGAGCGCACGGAGCTAGGCCCCGTATGCCAGGGCGAAACCGACGCCAAGGGCGCGCTGACGTGCCAGGTGCGTTTCGAACGCGCCGGTTCGTACGAATTGATCGCGCTGGCAAAAGACGCACAAGGCCGTCCATCGCGGGCGTATACGACGGTATGGATTTCCGGTGAGGGCGAGTTGTGGTTCGGAGGCCGGGATGATGACCGCATTGACCTCATCCCGGCGCGTCGGGAATGGAAGCCAGGCGAAGAAGCGGAGTTCCAGGTGCGCATGCCATTTCGCGAAGCCGTGGCTCTGGTCAGTGTCGAACGCGAAGGGGTGCTGTGGACGGAGCAAGTGCACCTCAAGGGTAACAATCCCCTTGTAAAGATACCCGTTTCCGCCGGTTGGGGGCCGAACGTCTACGTATCGGTGTTGGTGCTGCGCGGCCGGCTGTACGAACTGCCCTGGCAAAGCTTTCTCGAGTGGGGATGGCGGCGCCCCGGTGCATGGCTGGAAGCCTTCAGCGAAAACCCGGACGATGTCCTCGTGACCAGCCGGATCGACCTTGCCAAGCCGGCCTTTCGCTATGGCCTGACGGAGATCCGTGTCGGCGGTGAATCCGACCGGCTGCAGGTCGAAGTCATGCCCGAGCGCGACATCGTTTCGATCCGCGAAGATGCCAGTGTGAGGGTGCGGGTGCGGTTGCCCGATGGCAAGCCGGCGGCTCATGCGACCGTGGCCTTCGCGGCAGTCGACGAGGCCCTGCTGGAGCTGTCACCGAATACCAGCTGGGCACTCTATGAAGCCATGCATCCGCGCCGCAGTCTGGCTGTACGAACCGCAACGACGCAAATGGAAGTGGTGGGGCGCCGACATTACGGGCGCAAGGCCGTGGCTGCGGGCGGAGGAGGGGGCGCCATGCCTACGCGTCAGTTGTTCGACACGCTGCTGAGCTGGCAGCCCATGGTCGAGCTGGACGCCGATGGCGAAGCCGAAGTCCATTTCCGTTTGAACGATTCTCTGAGCCGCTTTCGGCTGGTGGCGGTGGCCGACCATGGCAGCGCGTATTTCGGCATGGGCAGCGCTCACATCGTGAGCCGACAGGATCTTCAATTGGTGTCGGGCCTGCCCGCCGCCGTGCGCGAGGGCGACCAATACGAGGCAACGGTGACCTTGCGAAACGGGACAGAGCAGGAACGGGAGATCGAGATACGGGCCTTCTACGAAAGCAACGGTCATGAAGAGAGTCTGCCGCCCCGCAAGCAGCGGCTCGCGCCCCACGGGTCGGCCACCGCTAAATGGAAGGTGGCGGTACCGGCGCTGGAATGGCCGCAGGAAAGCGCCGAACTGAAATGGCGCTTTCAGGCCGGGGATGCCGAGGTGGGCGATCGCCTGGCCTTGACTCAGCGAGTCGGGCCCAGCGTTCCCGCAGCCACTGTCCAGGCGACGCTGGCGGACCTTACCGAGAGCGCAGTGCTCGAGCTGCCCATCTCAGCGCCCGGCAATGCTTTACGCGGTGAAGCAGGCGAGGTATTCGGGGGGCTCGCGCTCGACGCGAGCGCGTCCTTGCTCGGTGGACTTGAAGGCGTGAGGCAATGGTGGGAGCACTATCCTTATACCTGCCTGGAGCAGAGCGCTTCGCAAGCAGTTGCACTCAACGATGCGCAGCGTTGGCAGCAAGTCATGTCGCGCCTGCCGACACACATGGACGACGACGGCCTGCTACGCTACTTCCCCGGGTCGGCGCCGGGCAGCGAGGTGCTCACGGCATATCTGGTTTCCGTCAGTCATGAGGCGCTGGGCATGGGGCTGCCCTTTGAGATTCCCGAAGCGTCGCTGCAGCGAATGTTGGACGGCCTGCAGGCTTTCGCCGAAGGGCGGATCACCCGCCGTACGGGGCTGCCGGCCACCCGCCTGGATGGGCGGCGCATGAAGGCGCTGGAGGCGCTTGCGCGGCATGGCAGGGTCAAGCCGAGCATGCTCAGCAGTTTCTTGCAGGAAGCGGATAAGTGGCCGACGTCCACAGTAGTGGACTGGATGTCGATCCTTTCACGCTTGCCGAGCCAGCCGACGCAGCTGAAAGCCCTGGCACAGGCGCGTAGCGCGCTCGTCTCGCGCATGACGGTCTCCGGCACTGCGATGGCATTCAGCGACACGCTTCTCAACGCCTCGCCGGGGCTGATGGCTACGCGGGTCACCGCCTTGGCCGAGCTGATGCTCGCGGTGATGGAGAAGCCGGAATGGCAGGATGATCTGCCACGCATGGCGCGGGGCCTGCTGGATGCTCAGACAGGCGGCCGCTGGGCGATCACGACGGACAACCTTCTGGCCGCATTGGCTCTGCAGCGGTTCGCGCAGCGCTTTGAAGCGGTCCCGGCCACGGGCATCGTGCGCGCTTCGCTGGCAGGAACATCCACCGACCTCAATGTGCCGCCTGTCGGCGAGGTCGCCACTGCTGCGCTGGATTGGCCGCTCGGTGACGGCACATTGCGTCTGGAACATGAAGGGGATGGCCGAGCCTGGGTAGCCGTTCGCGCTCAAGCGCGCATTCCTGTTACGGAGCCCCAAGGCGCGGGATACCGCCTGGAGCGGCGCGTGGTCCCGGTGCAGCGCAGACAGCCGGATACCTGGTCGCGCGGCGATGTGTACCGGGTGGAACTGGAGATATATGCGCGGGATTCCGCCACTTGGGTAGTGGTGAACGATCCCATTCCATCGGGCGCCACCATATTGGGATCCGGCTTGGGGCGTGATGCACAAACGCCCTTGTCCCAGCAAGATGCTTACCAGTACCCGCCCGCTTTCGTCGAGCGCGGCGGCACGGGCTATCGGGCTTATTTCGACTATCTGCCCGCTGGTCGGGTCCGTGTCTCCTATACCGTGAGGCTCAATACGGTTGGAAGCTTCCCGCTGCCACCCTCCCGGGTGGAAGCGCTTTATCAGCCCGACCTTCACGGAAGTTTCCCGAATGGGGAAAAGATGATCGTGGAGCCCGGAGTGTTCGATGTGTCCGAGCGCTAGCGCCGGCCGGTTCGGAGCACGTCTCACAGGGAATGAAAAGGCATCCCCCAACAAGCGGCCGTCCCGTTCATTCAAAGCGCGGTTCAAAGCGGGGACGGCCTCTATCGGAGTCGTCTCCCTGATCTTCTTCGGCCTTCCGATCGCATGCGCGTCGCCGAGCCTGCCTTCCTTCGAAGCCGTGCGCGCCGCGCATCAGCCTTCCAGTTTGCGGGTACTCGACAGGTATGGTGAACCGGTGGCTGCGTTACGCACGGACTACACCGAACGGCGCGGCTCATGGGTGCCCTTGCAGGCGGTCTCCCCAGCGCTGCGACGCGCGGTGTTGCTGTCCGAAGACCGGCGATTCCACGAGCATCGCGGAGTGGATTGGACAGCGATGGTCGCTGCCGGCTGGAGCCGTCTATGGGGCACCGGTGCTCGAGGCGCTTCAACGGTGACCATGCAGGTGGCGGCGATGCTGGATGATTCCTTGCGGCGGCCCGCCAGCGGACGCAGCCTGCATCAAAAATGGGAACAGCTTCGAAAGGCGCAAAAGCTCGAAGCGGCGTGGTCCAAGGAGCAGATTCTTGAAACCTATCTGAATCTGGCGGCTTTTCGCGGCGAACTGCGGGGCGTGGATGCCCTGTCGCGCGTCATGTTCGGCAAACATCCGCATGGCCTTGATCAACGAGAGGCAGCCGTGGCGGCCGCGTTGCTGCGCGGGCCGAATGCCGACCCCGCTCGTGTGGCCGCCCGGGCCTGCGCGCTACTGAAGGAATCATTTCAGATAGCCGCCACGCAAGGCCGGGGCGCGGGGAATCAGGGTTTGAAATCGGCAGCGCCAGAGAAGGGCAGCGCAGCATCATGCGATGGAGTGGCCGATGATGCGCGCCGTTGGCTGGGGGCCACGGCGCAGCCTGCCGCCGACGAGCCGGCACTGGCCCCGCACTTTTCACGTGCAGTGGTGAAGCGCGCCGATATGCCCACGGGCGCCGCCATCGCGACAACGCTCGACGCGGGTTTGCAGCGCATCGTCATGGATAGTGTGAGCCGGCACCTTGCCGGCATGGGCCCTGCGCAACTGACCGATGCGGCGGTTGTGGTACTGGACAACCGGACCGCTGAGGTGCTGGCCTATGTCGGTTCTTCGGGCGCGGCGTCATCAGCTGCCGAAGTCGATCATGTGGCGGCTCGCCGGCAGGCTGGGTCGACCTTGAAACCCTTCCTGTATGCGCTTGCGCTGGAATCCCGGTATCTGACTGCGGCTTCCCTGTTGGACGATGCCCCGCTTGATGTCGCGACGGGCGGCGGGCTCTACATTCCCCAGAATTACGACCGCGGGCATGCAGGGTGGGTGAGTGTGCGCAGCGCCTTGGCCTCTTCGCTGAATATTCCTGCCGTGCGCACGCTGATGTTGGTGGGGACGGAGCGCTTCGCCGATCGATTGCGCCGCTTAGGCCTTCCCCTGGTGCATGAGGCCGACCACTATGGCTACAGCCTGAGCCTGGGAAGCGCCGATGTCGACCTGCTCAGCTTGACGAACGCCTACCGTGTCCTGGCTAATGGCGGACAGTGGAGCGGGCCGGTCATGCAGCCTGCGCGCCCGGTCCAGGAGCAGCCGATGTTGCAGGTCGTAGACCCTATGGCGAGCTGGATCGTGGCAGACATGCTTTCCGACCGCGGCGCACGGGCTCGCAGCTTCGGCTTTGAGAGCGCGCTGTCGACCCGTTTTTGGTCTGCGGTGAAGACGGGCACAAGCAAAGATATGCGCGACAACTGGTGCGTGGGTTGGTCTGAGCGCTACACCGTCGGAGTCTGGGTCGGAAACAGCCAAGGGCTGAGCATGCGGGATGTATCCGGCGTGAGCGGGGCCGCTCCGATCTGGCATGATGTGATGTCCTTTCTCCATGCACGGCAGCCCAGTCATCAAACGCCACCCCCCAGTGGCTTGGAGCGACAGTTAGTGGCGTTTGCAGACGACATCGAAGCCGCGCGCATGGAATATTTCCTGCCCGGAACGGCACTGCAGCGGGTGGAGTCGGCGGACCAGCAGGCCTCTGCATCGCCGCGCATCGTCAGTCCCGTGTCCGGCGCGATTATTGCGCTGGACCCCGATATGCCCCTCGACAATCAACGGCTTGCCTTGCGTGCCCGGCCCGGCTCAGCGGCATCGGAAGCTGTTCGCTGGCGGATAGGAAAGACCGTGATTGGCGACGGCGCCAGCGCCTGGTGGCAGCCTTCTGCCGGCCGGCATCGCATTGTTCTGCAGAACGCACAGGGCCAGATGCTGGACGAAGTCACCATTCACGTGCGCGCCGTGCCCCGGCGCTGAATACCGAGTGGAATCCGCCCTTGATTTTTGTCCTGGTTTCGGCGTGGGATAGCAATCGCGGGCCCGAGGTTTGCTGGGGCACTCGAGCGCCCGGGCCGCGCCCGTTGCGGGACACCTCTTCACGGGATCCTGCTGCGGAAGCTGCTGTTACACTTCCGGGGAATATTTCGCAACACGAAGGGGAAGCCGATGAATGTCACCCGTATCCTTACCCGCAGCTCGCTCGCATTGGCCGTTGCGGCCCTCGCAGCGTGTCAGACAGCGCCGGTGCAACAGGACGCAGCGACACAGCCAACAGACTCCGCTGTTGCGCCGTCCACGCCCGACGCCGCTGCAGGCGCCGCCACGCAAGCCGCGGCGGAGCAGGGCGCGCCGGTCGCCGTATTTCTGGCTGACACGGTGGAGCAGCAAGGATGGCGGGCGGTTCCCGTGGGGGCCGAGTCGACCCTCTACCTGGACCCGCAGCCCATCGTCACTCGTGATGACCTGACCGGTGTCCAAGCCGGTTCAAACCCGCAAGGGCAGGGCCTGCTCGCGCTGATGCTTAACGACGCCGCGCGTGGCCGGCTGGAACAGCTCACGACGCAGACGCCAAACAAGCGCCTGGCGCTCGTGGTCGGCAGCACCTTGATGGCGGCGCCCAGCTATTCCAAGCCGGTGACGAGTGGGCAACTTATCTTTCCAGTGGGCACGGAGTCCAATGCCACAGCTGCCGCCCGCGCGATTGCGGGGGTGAACGGCGATGCCGCGCCAGCGTCCTCTCCCTCCAGCGTCACTTCTCCCGGCAACGGGCTTGGCTCTTTGAATCAGCCACAATAAGGGCCGCTCACAACACTTTCAACCATTGCCCTCACCACGCAAGTGGGAGCGTCGCAACGGTACTCGTGCGTGGCGACGCGGTGTTGTAATTTAGGAAAACTCACGGCGAACCCTGTGCAGCTGTCGTACGCGTATTTAAAATATACGCTTTGCGTACATTCTTATCGGGGTTCTCCATGTCTGTTCCTCAACAGGTATTTCTTCGCGACGCCATGCGGCGTCTGAATCTGACGCGCGATATTTTCGCGAGCCGCATCGGCGTGAAGCGGCGGGCACTCGATACCTGGCTGTTGCCGGAGGGCTCACAGGAATATCGGCCCATGCCCGAAGTGGTACTGCGCTTCGTCACCGAGATCGTCCACAACGAGACCCTGCTCCAAAAGTATGCGCAGAGCGGACAGGGCGGGCCTTTGCGGGACCGCATCGCCTACGAGGGCCGGCATCAATTATTGTCGGTAGATCAATTCACCAGCCGAGAGTCGGTTGAGGAGCTGTTTCGGATTGCCGACATGATGCAGCCCATCGCACGTCGTCAGAAAATTTCACGCGTGCTGGAAGGGGCGGTGCTGGGCAATCTTTTTTTCGAAGCGAGCACCCGTACCCGCGTGAGCTTCGGGGCGGCGTTCGGCCGGCTCGGTGGTACCGTCTGCGACACGACGGGCTTTACCTTTTCTTCGATGGCCAAGGGTGAATCCATCTACGACACCAGCCGGGTAATGAGCGGCTACGTTGATGCCATGGTGATTCGCCACCCTGAAAAAGGCTCCGTGGCGGAATTCGCGCGTGCCACCAATATACCGGTCGTGAATGGCGGGGACGGCCCGGGGGAACACCCTAGCCAAGCCTTGCTCGATCTCTACACCATACTCACCGAGTTCTCCCGGCTGGGCAAGCTGCTTGATGGCTCCCACATCGCGTTGGCGGGCGACCTGAAGTACGGCCGCACGGTGCATTCGCTCATCAAGCTGCTTGCCTTGTATCGGGGCCTCAAGTTCACCCTCATTTCCCCCAAGGGGCTGGAGATGCCGGAGGCGATCCTGGAGCAGGCGGGGCGCAACGGCCACACCATCCAGCAGACGTATTCATTGGAAGAAGGCCTGCGGGGAGCCGACGTCATTTACGCCACTCGCGTTCAAAAAGAACGTTTCGATCAGGAACAGCTGGAAGGCTACAGCGCGGAATTCCAGGTCAACAAGGCCATCGTCGACAAGTGTTGCGGCCCGGACGTGATTGTCATGCACCCATTGCCGCGCGACAGTCGCGAGGGAGCGAACGACCTGAGCACCGATCTGAACCACGACCCGCGCCTTGCCATCTTCCGTCAGACCGATAACGGGATCCCGGTGCGCATGGCGATCTTCGCCGTGTTGCTCGGCGTGGAAACGTTGGTGCCGCATTCGTTGCGCGACGTCACCTGGAGCCCGCCCTCGCATATCGGCCCTGACGATAGCGTCTTCCACGGAATGTACTGACCGTACCGCGGCGCCGACATTCTTCGAATTCAGAGGAATGCCGGCCCGGGGCGGGGTTCCTCAGGTCGTTGCGTTCAGCCCTGTTTTTCTCCGCCCAGGGCTGCAACCAGGTCTTCCATCAAGCGTGACAACTCGCCGCACATGAGCGTGAAGTCGGAGTCGAACTGCTCGGCTTCGTCGTGCGACGGCACGCGGCCTTCCTGCAGGATGTCCAGTGGGGTGATTCGTTTGAGGTCCAGCCCGTCCGTCAGTACGAACGACACGCGGTCCGCCCAAGTGAGGGCCAATCGAGTGCATTGCTTGCCAGCTTCGACGTGCTTGCGTACGTCATCCAGCTCGACTGTCTGGCGGACATAGCGGACCGCTGCGCGGGATTCACTGGTGGAGCGCAATTCAGTGTCCTGGTCCACACTGAAGTTGGCCGGCGGTTCGTCACTGACGAGCCAATTGGTCATGGCCGAAGCGGGCGACAGTTCGGTGTAGAGCGGGATCACGGGGAATGGGTCCAGGACTTTCGCGAGTGCGCCCATGACTTCGTCGCATTTTGCAGCCGCCGCCGCGTCCACCACCAGCCAACGGTTCTGGGTGTCGATCCAGACGCGGGTGTCCCGGTAGATGCTGAATGCTTTGGGCAACAGTTCGTCGGTGACCTGTTCCTTGATCTCCTTCATTTGCTTGCGGCCCGGCCTGTAGCCTTGCTCTTCCTCGATCTCCTGCGCGCGTGCACGGGAGAACTGGTTCACTACCGTGGCTGGGAGCAGCTTCTTCTCGACGCGAAGGTTGAGCAGATGCTGTCCATCCAGCACATGCACCATCCCGGATTCCTGGCGTGGCGGAGTCCAGCCGAAGGCGGTCATGTCCGAAGCGCTGCCTGGGCGAAAAGCCAGGCGCTGCAGGGCGTCCTCGAGGCTGTCAGGTGTCAAATTCCAGGAGGGGGCGAGGCGATAAATGCGAAGATTCTTGAACCACATGGAGAGATGCCGGTGTATGAGAGGAGCGGGCAGGGAGGGCATGTGCCGCAGGCCCTGACGAAAGCCAATGATTGTATGCCGAAGCACAGCCGCGAAAACAAGCGGCAGTGGCGATCGGCATGAAAGGCCGGAGGTCGATTCAGGGCACGCGCGAAATTCAGGGCACGCGCGAAATTCAGGGCGCGCGCGAAAAAAAAGAAGGCCCGCAAGCGCTTGGGCTGCGGGCCGACAAAGCGGCGGTTGCCGTGACGATCTTGCTCGCGGGGCGCACGACAACGCCGATGGAAGAGAAGTTGACCCGGAGATCAAAAAAATGAGCAGACCGGGTGTCTTCCACGACTCGATTCTAGAGCCGCGTGCCTGACGTTGGCCTGAATGTGGTCATTGCGTACCGTCGTGGCTTCCCACAGGGATGCAAGTGTCCTTCCGCATGCCTACCATCTGTTTATATATACAGTATAATTTGATGCAATAATGATCGGCATCACAGGGCGCACACCGCGCTTCGCCGTTATCCAGTCATTCCCAAGGACCCTAAATGGACGACAAAACCAGCAAAGCCGCCAACTCCGAACGTGCCAAGGCGCTCGCCGCCGCGTTGTCGCAAATCGAAAAGCAGTTCGGCAAGGGCTCGGTCATGCGTTATGGCGACGACAAGATCGAACACGACATTCAGGTCGTGTCTACCGGTTCACTGGGGCTGGACATCGCCTTGGGCGTCGGTGGTCTGCCGCGGGGTCGCGTCATCGAGATCTACGGCCCTGAATCCTCGGGCAAGACCACACTTACGCTGCAAGTCATTGCCGAAATGCAGAAACAGGGCGGCACCTGCGCTTTTATCGACGCCGAACACGCGCTCGACGTCCAGTACGCCTCCAAGCTCGGGGTCAACCTCGAAGACCTGCTCATCTCCCAACCCGACACCGGGGAACAGGCGCTCGAGATCACCGATGCGCTGGTCCGTTCAGGTTCCATCGACCTTATCGTCATCGACTCGGTGGCCGCGCTGACGCCCAAGGCAGAAATCGAAGGCGACATGGGCGATTCCTTGCCGGGTCTGCAGGCGCGTCTCATGAGCCAGGCGCTGCGCAAGCTCACCGCCACCATCAAGCGCGCCAACTGCATGGTCATCTTCATCAACCAGATCCGCATGAAGATCGGCGTCATGTTCGGCAATCCTGAAACCACCACGGGCGGCAATGCGCTCAAGTTCTATTCCTCTGTGCGCCTCGATATCCGGCGTATCGGCGCCATCAAGAAGGGCGACGAAGTCATCGGCAACGAAACGCGCGTCAAGGTCGTCAAGAACAAGGTGGCGCCGCCCTTCAAGCAGGCGGAGTTCGACATCATGTATGGCGCGGGCATCTCCCGGGAAGGCGAAATCATCGACCTGGGCGTGCAGGCCGGCATCGTCGACAAAGCCGGCGCCTGGTTCAGCTACAGCGGCACACGTATCGGCCAAGGCAAGGACAACGTCCGCGAGTACCTGAAAGAGCACTCCGCCATGGCCTTCGAAATCGAGAACCGCGTGCGTGAAAAGCTGGGGGTGGCTTTGCAGCAGCCGGCAGTCGGCGGCAAGAGGGCGGCGGAGCAAGACGCTTCCGAAGCCCAGCCATAAGCGGGGCCGGGCGGCATGGCGCGGGCCGGGGCCTCGCTTTCACTAAAGGCAAGAGCCATCAACCTGCTTTCGCGGCGCGAGCATTCACGCAGTGAATTGCGGGCGAAGCTTGCTCCGCACGCTGAAAACGAAGCCGAGCTCGATGCTCTAATGGTCGAGCTCGAGAAAGACAACTGGCTGTCCCAGGAACGCTTTGCCGAAAGCCTGGTCCATCGCCGTGCCGCGCGGCACGGCACGCGCCGTATCCTCCAGGAACTGCGCCGGCACGATCTT
>JAEWFK010000077.1 GCA_023388835.1 Pseudomonadota bacterium
AGCGCCAACGCGGGACCGACCCAGCCGGTGGCCAGCAGCGCGAAGAAGGCAGCGCCCAGCAACAGCGTAATAAAGACGATGAACTCGCTGCGCGGCGTGCTCGACGCCAGGAAGCCACCGGCCACCATGCCGGCCGCCGCGGCAATCATGTAGCCCGACAAGGCTGAGCCCGCCAGGACCTTGTCCACCCCATAGACGGTGCCCAGCATGGGGATCGTGTAGTTCTGGATGGCCGACAGCGAAATGGACGTACACGCAAAAAACAGGAAGGCGCCCCACAGCGCAGGCTGAACCATGAGCGTCTGCAAGGTGCGCCCCACGCTTTGCTTGGATAGATCACCGCCCGAGCCGGCCTTGCTGGGGGTTTCGGCGGGTCTGCCTGAATGGGGATCAGGCGCCTCGTCCTCGTTACGCCCCGCCAGCATGTCGCGCCCCATCCATGTCATGAAGAGCACGATGCCCACCAGCACCGACGCCGCCACGGCGGCCACTCGCCAGTCGGCAAGGTAGATGAAGGCCGCCATGAACATGGGTGTCAGAGCCCAGCCGAGATTACCGGTCAGGCCGTGTGCGCTGAATCCATGCCCGAGCCGCTCCACGCTCACGCGATGGTTCAAGATCGAATAATCGACCGGATGAAAGACCGAATTGCCGATACCCCCAATGGCGGCCGCCAGCACCAGCATGGCGTATCCGTTGGAACCAGCGATCAGCAGCCCCGACACCACGAAACAGGCCAGACCGAAACGCAGCACGGGCGCCGGGCCGACCCGGTCGACAATGAAGCCGGAAGACGCCTGTCCGATGGACGACAGTAGAAAGAAAATCGAAGCCAGCAGGCCCAGTTGGGCAAAATCGTAGCCGTATTCATTCGCGAGCGAGAGATACAGCGTGGGCAGCACGAGCTGGAAAAAGTGCGAGCACGCATGCGCCGCGCCCACCAACGAAATGATGAGCCAGTCGCGCCGCTTGACGACAGCACTATCCAGAGACGTAACGGTCTGAACCGATGCACTCATTACTGCGGACCCCCAGGTGTTTCAGAACGATCGCGGATCTCGGGCCAAGCCCGTTTCAGGTAATAGCACATTGACCACACGGTCAACACCGCCGCGACGACGATTAGCGCCTGGCCGACGAGTTCAGTGGGAACGCCGTACAGAGGCTGGCCATACAGCAGACAAGGAATGGCGACCATTTGCGCTGCTGTCTTGAATTTTCCCAGGCGATGCACGGCAACGCTGCCGCTGGCGCCGATCTTGGCCATCCATTCGCGCAGCGCGGAAATGGTGATCTCGCGGCCGATGATGATAAGCGCGATGAAGGCATCGACCCGATCAAGATTGAGCAGAATGAGCAGCGCCGCGCACACCATGAGCTTGTCGGCAACCGGATCCAGAAAGGCGCCGAAGCTGGAGGTCTGGTTCCAGCGACGCGCCAGCCAGCCGTCGAACCAGTCGGTCAGGGCTGCGATGATGAAGAACGCTGCACCCACCGCATCGCGCGTGGACTCGGCGACCCAGGTGGTCGGCACATAGTAGAGCGCAACGATGAGGGGAATCATCGCGATCCGCAGCCAGGTGAGAGCAATGGGCAGATTGAATGGCATAGTCGAAATACTACCTCAAGGTGATGCGGCACAGGGGCCTATGGGTACCGGTTCACCGCAAAGCTTGATAGATGCGCTCCGCCAGTTCTTCGGAAATCCCTTCCACCGAGCGCAGGTCGTCGATGCTGGCATCGACCACGCCCGAGAATCCGCCGAAGCGCGTCAGCAGCCGCTGCCGGCGCCGCGCACCGATGCCTTCGATCTCTTCCAGGCGCGAAACCGTGCGCGCCTTGGCGCGGCGGGCGCGCATGCCGGTGATTGCGAAGCGGTGCGCTTCATCGCGTACCTGCGCCACCAGCAACAGCGCCGGAGACTCCACCCCCAGGGACAGGGGTTCGCGCCCATCGGCGAATATCAACGTCTCCAAGCCGACCTTGCGCCCTTCTCCCTTGGCTACGCCTACCAGCACCCTCGTATCCAGCCCCAATTCAACGAAAACCTGGCGGGCGACTTCGACCTGGCCCTTGCCGCCGTCGATCAACACGATATCGGGGAGCGGCGCATCGCCATCGGCCACGCGAGTGAAGCGGCGGGACAGCACCTGGCGCATGGCCGCGTAATCATCGCCGGGCGTGATGCCCGCAATGTTGTAGCGACGATACATCGACGATTGCATGGCATGATGTTGATACACCACGCAGGATGCCTGTGTGGCTTCGCCCGCCGTATGGCTGATGTCGAAGCACTCCACGCGCAGCGCGTCCAGCGAAGCGGCGTCGGTGTCCAGATTCAGCGTATTGGCCAATGCAAGCGTCCGCGCTTCCCGCGCGCCCGATTCGCTCAGCGAACGCATGAGGGCGAGTTCCGCGTTCTTCACCACTTGCTCTAGCCATGTCTTGCGCAGGCCTTGAGGCCGCACGATCAGGCGCGCTTTCACGCCAGTCTGCTCCGCCAGCAAGGCCAACAGTTCAGGGTCGGGCAGTTTGTGAGAACACACGAGCACTGGCGGCATGGCGGAATCAATATAGTGCTGTGCGACGAAAGCCGACAGCACGTCCGGAGGACTGTCGTCCACCGTATGCGTGGGGAAGAAGGCCTTGTCGCCCAGGTGCCGCCCGCCGCGCACCATGGCGAGATTCACGCAGGTACGCCCTCCGGAGGCCACTACGCCGATGATGTCCACATCGTCGGTACCAATCTGCTCCATGGACTGCTGCTGCAGTACACGGGAGAGAGCGCCCATCTGGTCGCGCAGCAGCGCGGCCTGTTCGAAGTCCAGCTGTTCCGAAGCGGCAAACATGCGGGCTTCGATGTCCTTGAGCACGTCGTCTGCGTGGCCGTCCAGAAAGCGGATGGCGCGTTCCACATCGGCCTGATAATCGGCGGCGGAGATCAAATCCACGCAGGGCGCGGAACAACGGCCGATCTGATGCAGGAGGCAGGGCCGCGAACGATTGGCGAAGACGCTGTCTTCACAAGTACGCAGCCGAAAGACGCGCTGAAGAATCTGGATGGTCTCGCGTACGGCCCAGCTGTTCGGATACGGGCCGAAATAGCGCCCCGCCCGGCTGGTGGCCCCACGATAATAGGCAATGCGCGGGTAGGAATGCGCGCTGAAGCGAAGATACGGGTAGGACTTATCGTCCCGAAAGAGGATGTTGTAGCGCGGCTTCAGGCGCTTGATCAGATTGTTTTCCAGCAGCAGGGCTTCAGCCTCGCTGCGCGTGATCGTGACTTCGACCCGCGCCACGCGCGCCACCATGTGGCTGATGCGCGGCCCATGCGAGCTCTTCTGAAAGTACGAGCTCACGCGGCGCTTGAGGTCGCGGGCCTTGCCTACATACAGAACTTCCCCCTGGGCGTCGATGTGACGGTAGACGCCAGGAAGGCTGGGCAGGTCAGCCAGAAAGGATTTCAGATCGAATTCGTCGGGCATGCTGATATTGCGAGTCCTGCTGCAAGGCCTGCCAGTCGGGTGCAGGCATCTGAGGCATGAGGCGACGCAGCCGCGCCACCGACTGCGGCGGTGTCTTGAACTGCAGGCGCGCCAGCAGCTCGTCC
>JAEWFK010000122.1 GCA_023388835.1 Pseudomonadota bacterium
CACCGCGCAGCCCCAGCACCGCGCATGAGCCCCAGGCCGCATCAGGGTCGCGTAGCGCGTTCCAGCACGGCCAGCCACTGCATGGCGTCTTCACGTGAAGCGCCACACATCGCACGCTCTGGCGACAGCGAGGCACACACTGCCGGTCGCGCAGGGTTTCCGAATAATTTGCACCGTTCCCGATCATCGAGTTGAATGCAGCGAACTCCGGCAGGCTTGCCCAGGGGCATCCCCGGAATCGGGCTGGAAATCGACGGCGCAATGCAGCAGGCGCCGCAAGCCGCGCGGCATTTCATTAAATCCACCCCCGCAGCCAGTACACCAGCATTCCCACATACTCCTTCACCACGGAACGGCTCGCGGCCAACACCCGGGTATTGGGTTGCCAGAACGAGAATGCGGGGTCGTCAGGCACCACGATCTGCGGCGGGGACCCGGCCGCGATCGGCTCAAGCTTTTGCTTGCGGAATACGCCCATTGCGCGGGGCATGTGCAGGGCCGAAGTGACGACCAGCACCTTGTTCAGCCCCTTCTCTTTCAGCAGGCGCGATGTGTAGAGTGCGTTCTGGTAGGTCGTGTGGCTCTCGCTCTCCTGCACGATGGCTTCGGCCGGAACGCCTTGCTGGCGAAGGGCGTTCGCCATGACGCGGGCTTCGCTCACCGTGCCATCGAGCGCCGCTCCCGAAACAATCACCAGGGGCGCACGCTGTGCATGATACAAGCGGGCCGCGGTATCGACCCGGCTGACCGTGGCGTCTTTGTCATAGGATTCAAACCAGTTGGGGCGGTTGCTGGCGGTGTTGCCGCCCAGTACCACGATCGCTTGCGCATTGGGCAGCGTGTCGGGCGGCCGATAAGGGTAGAGCTGTTCAAGATGACCGCCGGCCCATAACGAGGACGCCGGCAGCGACCAGAACAACACCCAGGCGAGGCCGCAAGCGGCCAGCAAGCTGGCAAAATGCCGCCGACGCAGGATATACAGCAAGACGCCCAGCACCAATAACGTAACGCCTAGATTCAGGGGAATCACGAGATTGGTCAGGAAGTTGGATAACGCCATTCGGGTCGGTATCGTTCAGTATTGAAGTTGCAGCGTTGTCAGTGCGTGTTCTTCGACCTCGTCGAGGGTTGGCCAGGCGCGGGCCGAACCCAGACAAGTGGCGTGACTGGACCAGGGGCCGGTTCGTTCATAGTGCGTGACGCCGAACAGCGTGATCTGTTGCGCGCCTGCCGCCGCGGCAAGATGGGACACGCCGGAGTCATTGCAGATCACCAGTCCAGCCAGCTGGGTGAGTGTAGCAAAGCCGCCCAGTTTCATGGGTGGCAGGCATACTGCGGTGGGCGCGTTGGCGCGCGCTGCCTCCGCTTCCGAAGCCGGCGGACACATGACGACCGTATGGCCCGCCTGCTGAAGGCGGCGCACCAGTTCGTCGAAATAAGGCCAGACCTTCACCTGGCCTTTATGCAGCCCGGTGGCAGTCGGAGCCACGAGGACGAAATCGCCCTCTGTAAGACCCGCCGCTTCAAGCGCATGCCCGGCTTCGGCCCGGTGGCGCTCGGTCAGACGCAAGCCCAGTTGGCGAGACGGGCGGGGTGGCGGGGCGGCGCAGCCCCAGCGACGCAACGCATGCCCGGTCAGGTGGTACCAGGACTCGACGGCATGCAGGTCGTCCGCGGGTTTCGGCACCGGCCAGCGCAGGATCAGGCTGCGGCCATCGTCGCGATAGCCGGCGCTGGGCACACCTGCAAAATTGAACACCATGGCGCTGGACAGGGAATCCGGCAAAAGCAGCCCGCGCGGGTGCGCATGGGCGGCCTTTTTGCGAAACGCATGCACGGCGGCGCGGTCTTCGCGCCAGCGGCCTTTCATCTCGACGAAGCCGGCCAGTCCATAGCCTGACAGGAGGTCGCGTGCCCAGGCCCGCGCACACACCACGACGGGCAGTCCCGTTCCGAGAGCCGCTTCCAGGCTGGGCAAGCTCATGCAGACATCGCCTATCCAGTTGGGCATGCGCAGATAGATGGCGGAGACGGGATTCATAGAGAGCGGGATGTCGCGGCAGGTATGGATCGGGCGCCCGGGGCGCGTGAATGAGCAGCCGGGTAAAATGGCCGGACTCTGTCTGCTCATTAGTATATAAGCGAGTCCATTCTTGAAGTCAGATACTCAAGCGGCCGATGCCCGCTCCGCGCCAGTGGAATTCCACCTGTGGCGGCGCGTCTACGCTCGCGTCGGTCAGTACTGGAAGGCAGTCGTGCTGGCGATCGTGTTGGTGAGCATTTCCGCCGCCACGCAGCCCACACTGGCCATCATCACCAAGCCGCTCATCGACGAAGGTTTCACAGGGGCAAAGCCTTACTATATCTGGGCGATACCGCTCGCGGTGGTCGGGCTGATTCTTCTGCGCGGCATCACCAGCTTCGGGAGCTCCTACCTGCTTGCATGGGTGGCCAACAACACGCTGCTGGGCATCAGGCGCGATATGTTCGAGCGTTTGCTCGGCATGTCCGACGAAGACTACAAGCGCAGCGACAGCGGCCGCCTGTTGAACCGTTTCACGATCGACGCCGGCAACGTCACCGAGTACGCCACTGAAGTGATCACCGTGCTCGTGCGCGAGACATTGGTCGTCGTGGCCCTGCTGGTCGTGCTGCTCTACATGTCCTGGGAACTCACCCTCATCGTATTGGTGGTGTTACCGGTTTCCGTCTACACGGCGAGCATCTTCATCCGCCGTCTGCGCCGCATCAATCGCGAAACCATCAGCATGAACGCGGAGCTTACCCGTGTCGTGCAGGAAGGCATTGAAGGCCAGCGGGTCATCAAGCTGTTCGATGGCTATGATCGCGAGTCCGACCGCTTCGCCTACGTGAACGCCCGGCTGCGGCGCTTTGCCATGCGCGCTGCCAGCGCCGACGCCGCTATGTCGCCGTTGTCCCAGTTCTTTATTGCCGTTGCCGTTGCGGCAGTGATCGCCGTCGCCCTCTATCAAGCCAATCATGGCAGCCTGACGGTCGGCAGCTTTGCCGCTTTCATGGCCGCATTGGGTCAGATCTTCGACCCGGTCAAGAAACTCACCAAGATCGCGGGCGCCATGCAGCGCATGCTGACTTCCGCCGAAAGCGTCTTCACGTTGGTGGACAGCCTCCCGGAAAAGGATGAAGGCACGAAGGAACTGCAGGGGCCGGTGAAGGGGCGGATCGAGTTCCGTAACGTGACCCATCGCTTCGAAGGGGTGGACACCGATGTCCTGCAAGGTATCTCGCTCATGGTCGAACCCGGCCAGACGGTCGCCCTCGTCGGGCGTTCAGGCAGCGGTAAGACCACGCTCGTGAACACCATTCCCCGCTTCGTCGTCCCCTCATCCGGCGATGTGCTCATAGATGGCGACGAGGTGCGCGACATCACGCTGAAGAGCCTGCGGCGACAACTCGCGCTGGTGAGTCAGGACGTCGTGATGTTCGATGGCACGATCGCCGATAACGTCGGCTATGGCGCCCTGCATGATGCGTCTCGCGAGGAAATACGCGATGCCCTTGAAGCAGCCAATCTGCTGGACTTTGTTGACAGCCTGCCGCAAGGGATGGACACGCCTGTGGGCGAGAACGCCAGCCAGCTGTCCGGCGGTCAACGCCAGCGGCTGGCGATTGCCCGCGCCCTGATCAAGAATGCGCCCATCCTGATCCTGGATGAGGCCACGTCCGCCCTTGACAATGAGTCAGAACGCCAGGTGCAGGCTTCGCTGGAGCGGCTGATGGTGGGGCGTACCACGCTTGTCATCGCGCATCGGCTGTCCACGGTACAGAAAGCCGATGTCATCGTGGTGCTGGACGGCGGCCGCATCGTCGAACAGGGGCGGCACGATGTGCTGCTGGCCGAGGACGGCGTGTATGCTTCCCTGTACCGTATGCAGTTTCGTGAAGATTGACAGGAGCCTGATGTGGCGATGGATGGAACGAAGAAGATCTTGACGGTGTTGGCCACCGTAAGCGCGCTGGCGGGCTGCGCGGCAGGCGGGGGCCGTACCGGCGTTCAAGCGGACGACTTGCGCGATTCAACGCATCTGGTGAGCGAAGTGCTGATCGGGGAAATGAATTTCCCCACGCTGCAGCGCAATCTGTTCCAGCATCGCGACGCCTGCGGAAGCGCCCCCCGCTTCGTCATGCATGAACGCGAAACAAGTCATGCCAGCCTCATCGAAACGGCGGAAATCCCGGCCAGCTATGAGAACGTCGTGCTGGCCGACCTGATCCAGTATCCCGAATCCTTCCGGTCGTCGATGCGCGTGGCGGTTCGCGTCTATAGCTATTATTACAACGACGACGTGCAGGCGCGGGTTGATCGCATGCTCGCCGCTGTGCGCAGCCCCGGCGTCTGCTCGCCCCGGAACAACTGATAGGCGGGCCGAATGCTTGGCCGCGGCTGCCCGCTGCGGCAGCGTCTGGTCCGCCGTGACGAAGCCAGGGCTGCAAGCGGTGTGGCGAGCACACTAGATCAGCACAATATCGTATTGTTCCTGCGAATACTGCGTCTCTACCTGCAACGAAATCGGCTTGCCGATGAAGTCGCCCAGTATCGCCAGATGGTCGCTTTCCTCTTCGAGGAAAAGATCCACCACCGCTTGTGAAGCCAGAATCCGGAACTCCTTGGGGCTGAACTGCCGGGCCTCCCTGAGAATTTCTCGCAAGATCTCATAGCAAAGCGTACGGGGAGTGCGCACACTTCCGCGCGACTGGCAGGTGGGGCAGGGCTCACACAGCTGATGAGCCAGCGAGTCGCGCGTGCGCTTGCGCGTCATCTCAACCAGGCCCAGTTGGCTGAAGTGGCTGACTGTCACACGGGTTCGATCGCGCCCCAACGCCTTGTTCAATTCCGCGAGTACGGTCTCGCGGTGTTCAGCATCTTCCATGTCGATGAAGTCGAGGATCACGATTCCACCAAGGTTGCGCAGGCGCAGCTGGCGCGAGATGGCCACCGCCGCTTCCAGGTTGGTCTTGAAAATCGTATCGCCGAAGTTACGCCCGCCAACATAGCCGCCGGTGTTGACATCGACCGTGGTGAGCGCTTCGGTTTGGTCGATGATCAGATAACCGCCGGACTTCAGGTCAACGCGGCGCGACAGGGCCCGCGTGATCTCATCATCGACGTTGGCCGTATCGAACAGGGGGCGTTCGCCGCTGTAGTGACGGATCCGTTCCACGACTGAGGGCGTATAGATTTGCGCCCACTCAGTAAGTTCTTGCGTGGTGCTGCGGGAATCTACCAGTATGTTGCTCGTGGAGGGCGTCACCATATCGCGAAGCACCCGTTGTGGAAGAGTGAGGTCCGAATAGAGCAAAGAGGGGGCGGGCTGGGTCTTGAGCTTTTCCTGAATACTGATCCACAGCGTACGCAGATACCGGCGATCGGACTCCAGTTCTTCGTCGCTGGCACCTTCAGCCTGTGTGCGCACGATGAAGCCCCCCGATTCCTCTTCTGTGAGAAATCGCAGGACTCGCTCGCGTAGCGCATTCCGATCAGCCTCGGAGTCGATGCGCTGGGAGATGCCGACATGAGGATCGAAGGGCAGGTAAACCAGCATCCTCCCGGCAATGCTGATCTGGGTGGACAGTCGCGCCCCCTTGCTGCCCAGGGGATCCTTGATCACCTGCACCATGATAGGCTGCCCTTCAAAGAGCAGTTTCTCTATCGGAGTTACAGGCAGGCCCTTGCTACGTTCATTACGGTTCTGGCGCAGGTCGGCCACATGTATGAATGCAGCCCGCTCCAGCCCTATGTCCACAAATGCGCTTTGCATGCCCGGAAGCACCCGGACGACCTTGCCCAGATATAGATTGCCGACGTGCCCCCGTTGAATGCTGCGTTCGATATGGAGTTCTTGCACCGCTCCCTGTTCTACCAGAGCGACCCGGGTTTCAAAGGGTGTGACGTTGATGAGTATGTCTTCGGTCATGAGGGATTCTGCTGTTGCTGGCCTGCGCCATGGTCGGAACAACTGGATCCGGCCAATGGCGGGAAGCGATATTGTTCTAGTGTGTGGCTATGAAAGCACAAGGGCGAAAGTCATTCAAGCGACTTCCGTCCCTCACAAGCGGGGATACTTCGAAGATATTTTTTCTGTCATTTGCACGTCATAAAACTTTCATGCTATATTTCGTTTCCTCGCTGATCGAGACCCAGGGTTAACCCGAAGTTTCAACGCTTCAGCCGGTTGTGTTCGACGCCTTAAGGCGGTCACAGCCGGGCCGAAACCGGCAGCGGGGCGAGCCGGAAACGGTTCACTTGCAGGGTCGGAATTTCATGCTATGATTTCGGATTCTGCAGCGAGATGTCAACGCAGCGCACCGCCAGGTCTCTGGCAACAGCATGA
>JAEWFK010000014.1 GCA_023388835.1 Pseudomonadota bacterium
TTTGAGTGAGCCTTTCCCGAATGATTCCGAACGTCGATAACGAGAGCGTCGTCTATCTCAACGGCGACTACGTGCGCCTGGGCGACGCCAAGATTTCCGTGCTTGATCGGGGCTTCATCTTCGGCGATGGTATCTACGATGTCGTGCCGGCCTATGGCGGCAAGCCGTTTCGCATGAACGAGCACCTGGCTCGCCTGGAACGCAGCATGGCCGCCATCAAGCTCAGTTGCGATCTGGGCCGTGCCGACTGGGAAGCCATCGTCCACGGCCTGATCGCCAGGTCCGGCCTGGGCGACTGCATGGTCTACATTCAGGTCACCCGGGGCGTCGCCAAGCGCGATCACGCTTTTCCGGCCGGCGTCGAACCCACCGTCTTCTGCATGGTGTCGCCCTTCGCTCGGCCTGACGCCGCTTTGCGTGAACGGGGGCTGACCGCTGTCGGCATTCCCGACCAGCGCTGGCTGCGCTGCGACATCAAGTCGGTGTCTTTGTTGGGCAACGTGCTGGCGCGTCAGGCAGCGGTCGAAGCCGGCGTCGACGACGCTATTCAGTTTCGCGACGGCCTCCTTTCCGAAGCTTCCGCCGCCAATATCTGGGTGGTGAAGGACGGCACGCTGCTCGCGCCGCCACGGGGCAACTTCATACTCGAGGGCATCCGTTACGGCTTGCTGGAAGAGTTGGCGCGCGACGCCGACATCCCTTTCCTGGCGCGCCCGATTACCGAAGACGAGGTTGCTCACGCCGACGAACTCATGCTCACGTCTGCCACTAAGGAAGTCCTGCCCATCACGCGATACAACGATCAGCCCGTAGGGAACGGCCGGCCCGGCCCGGTATATGCCCGTCTTCGGGCCGCCTACGACGCCGTGCTGGCCGCCCTGTAAAACGTTCCGGTTCCGACATGAAAGAGATACCGCCTGAAGAATCCCTGATCGAGTATCCCTGTGACTTTCCGATCAAAGTCATGGGCAAGGCGCACCCTGATTTCACCCAGGTGCTGACTGAGGTCGTCTTGCATCATGACCCAGGCTTTGATCCTGCCACGGTCGAAATGCGCGCCAGCAAGGGCGGCAACTACATCAGCCTGACCTTCACCGTTCGTGCGACATCGCGTGAGCAGCTCGATGAACTCTATCGCAGCCTGCACGGACACCCCATGGTGAGCATCGTTCTGTAGGCATGGAATACCGCTGCCTGCCGGCGCATGCGCCTTATCGTCCCGTCTGGGAAGCCATGCGTGACTTCACCGAAGCGCGCGATGTCTCCACGCCGGATGAAATCTGGCTGGTCGAGCATGCACCCGTCTACACCCTGGGCCAGGCCGGCAAGGAATCGCATCTGCTCAATCCCGGAGACATCGAGGTCGTGCACTGCGACCGGGGCGGACAGGTTACCTATCATGGCCCGGGGCAGGTGGTGGCCTATTGTCTGTTCGATCTGCGCCGCCGCGGGCTCTACGTCAAGGAATATGTCGAGTTGCTTGAAGACGTCGTCATCGGCACGCTCGCCGATCTGGGTCTGGCCGGCGCTTGTCGCAAGCATGGTGCGCCCGGCGTATATGTGCCCTACGATGCACAGCGGGGAGCGTACGACCCGATGGGCCGCCAGCTGGCGAAGATCGGAGCCCTGGGCATCAAGATACGCAACGGCAGGTCCTATCACGGGCTGGCCTTGAATGTAGACATGGACCTCGCGCCTTTCCTGGGGATCAACCCTTGCGGCTATGAAGGACTTCCGACAGTGGATCTTCGGCGCTGCGGGATATCATGCACTTTACAGGACGCCGCCGACGCTCTGAAGGCCCGGCTGCACCTGTATTTTGGCGAATCGCCTGCTGTGCCTGCCGACAGCGCGATTCATTCAGCAATTCCCTAGTCATTCGCCGGGGCATGCCGCCGGGACCTTGACGCCCGAATCAGGAAGAATCATGGAGACGATTGAATCGCCGGTCCTCGCCACACTCGCGGAAGACGTGCTCACGCTGACCCTCAACCGTCCGGGCCAGTTCAACGCCCTGTCGGAAGACGTGCTCACCGCTTTGCAGGAGGCCCTTGACCATGCATCTGTCGACGAATCGCTGCGCTGTGTCGTGCTCGAAGCCAATGGCCGGGCCTTTTGCGCGGGGCACGATCTCAAGCAGATGCAGGCCAACCGCCGGCACGATTATTACTTGCAGCTGTTTGAACAGTGCGGCCGGCTGATGCAGTCCATCGTCAATTTCCCCGTGCCGGTCATCGCCAAGGTCCAGGGCATGGCTACGGCTGCCGGCTGCCAACTGGTCGCAAGTTGTGATCTGGCGGTCGCAGCGGACAATGCCAAATTTGCGGTGTCAGGCATCAATGTGGGGCTCTTCTGCTCCACGCCCGCCGTGGCCCTGTCGCGCAATGTGCCGGCCAAGAAGACGTTTGAAATGTTAATTACCGGCGAGTTCATCAGCGCCGACGACGCTTTGCAGCACGGACTGGTCAATCGGATCGCCCCGGCTGATCAACTTGATGATGCGGTGCGTGCGCTAGTGGATGTCATCAGGGCCAAGAGCCCGGTGGCCGTGCGCACCGGCAAGGCCATGTTTCATCGCCAGCGGGGCATGACACTGGACGCCGCCTACGATTTCGCCGCCGAAGTCATGGCGCGCAACATGATGGCTGAAGATGTTCAGGAAGGCATCGACGCCTTCATCAACAAACGCCCCCCGGAATGGAAAGGGCACTGAGGGAACGGGGGCTTTACGAGCCGGTTGCGCCGGCGCGTTAAAATGCCCCTTACCACCCCGTAGCCAGGAAGCGTATGTCCATACTTGATGAGCAGGCCGCCGAGCGCAAGCCCACGGTGCGACCCGCCACTTACGACCCCACAGCCAAGCAGAAGTCTTCAGACAAGACTTCGCGCCTTCCCGTCAAGATCGTGCAGACCGAGAGGCTCAAGAAGCCGGAATGGATCCGCGTCAAGGCGGCCGCCCCGGGTTCGCGATTTCACGATATCAAGCGCATTCTCCGTGAGAACAACATGTTCACGGTGTGCGAAGAGGCGTCCTGTCCGAATATCGGTGAATGCTTCGGCAAGGGCACGGCCACCTTCATGATCATGGGCGACAAGTGCACGCGCCGCTGCCCGTTCTGCGATGTCGGCCACGGCCGGCCCGACCCGCTTGATACCGCCGAACCGGTCAATCTGGCGCGCAGCATTGGCGCCATGCGCCTTTCCTACGTGGTGATCACTTCGGTTGACCGCGACGATCTTCGCGACGGCGGTGCCGCCCATTTTGCGGAATGCATTGCGCAGGTCCGCCAGCATTCGCCTGATACGCGTATCGAAGTGCTGGTGCCCGACTTCCGCGGGCGCCTGCAGCGTGCGCTGGACATCTTCAAAGTCGAGCCGCCGGATGTCATGAACCACAACCTGGAAACCGTTCCTCGCCTGTACAAACAGGCGCGACCGGGCGCAGACTACCTGCATTCGCTCAAGCTCCTGAAGGAATTCAAGGCTTTGCGCCCAGAAGTTCCCACCAAGTCCGGCCTGATGGTCGGCTTGGGTGAAACCGACGAAGAAATCCTGCAGGTCATGCGCGACATGCGCGATCATGACATCGAGATGCTGACCATCGGCCAGTATCTGCAACCGTCCGGTCATCACCTGCCCGTGCTGCGCTACGTGCATCCCGATACGTTCAAGATGTTCGAGCGCGAAGCCTATGCCATGGGCTTCACCCATGCCGCTGTCGGTGCAATGGTGAGGTCTTCCTACCACGCTGACGAACAGGCGCATGCCGCCGGTTTTCATCCTGCAGCGGTCTAAGCTCCAGCCCCCGGTCACTGGCTTCCGGCCCTCCGGGGTCCCCGGGGGCCAACACCACTGAATCATCGCCGGCCTCGCGCCGGCGATGTCGTTTTCGGCCGTTTTTTCTCTTCCGGCGCTGCTGCGGAGCATTGCGCTCAGACCGAAGCCGTGTAAATATCCCAGGCGATATGCCCCATGTGCAACGACACACGGGCTCAACAGGAGGAGACATGCGGATAGGCATACCGGCTGAAACGGCCGTGGGTGAAACGCGGGTGGCCGCGACGCCCGAAACGGTCAAGAAGCTCGTGGCGCAGGGCCATGCTGTATATGTTCAGTCGGGGGCCGGCGTGTCCGCCAGCGCTATTGACGACGCTTACCGCACAGTCGGAGCGGAGATTGTCGACGCTGCGGCAGCCCTGGGCGCCGAACTCGTGCTCAAGGTCCAGGCGCCCGACCCAGCGGAACTCGCCGCCATGCAGTCCGGCGCAACGCTCATCGGCATGCTCAATCCCTTTGACGCCGAAGGCCTGCAACGCCTCGCCGCCGCAGGGCTCACGGCCTTCGCGCTCGAGGCCGCGCCGCGCACGACGCGAGCGCAAAGCATGGACGTCCTGTCCAGCCAGGCCAACGTGGCGGGCTACAAGGCCGTCATGCTCGCCGCCAATCAGTACCAGCGCCTGTTTCCCATGCTCATGACGGCCGCCGGCACGATCAAGGCGGCGCGTGTGGTGGTGCTGGGGGTCGGGGTAGCGGGTTTGCAGGCCATTGCCACAGCGAAGCGCCTGGGCGCCGTGATTGAAGCCTCTGACGTCCGGCCTGCCGTCAAGGAGCAGGTCGAGTCCCTGGGCGGCCGCTTCATCGACGTGCCCTACGAAACCGACGAAGAAAAAGAGGCCGCTGAAGGCGTGGGCGGCTACGCGCGGCCCATGCCCCAGAGCTGGCTGGCCCGCCAGCAACAAGAAGTGGCCAAGCGTGTGGCGCAGGCCGATGTGGTGATCTCCACCGCACTCATTCCCGGGCGCGCCGCACCCGTACTCATTACCGAAGACATGGTCCGCTCCATGAAACCGGGCTCGGTGATCGTGGACATCGCCGCCGGGCGCGGGCCTGACGGCTTGGGGGGAAACTGCCCCCTGACCGAGGCCGGCGCCACAGTGCAGAAGCACGGCGTTTTCATCATTGGCCATACCAACTTGCCTGCCCTCGTGGCGGCCGACAGCTCCAGCCTGTATGCGCGCAATGTCCTGGACTTCCTGAAACTGGTGTTGCCCCCCGATGCGACCGAGGTTCAGGTCCCCATGGAAGACGACATCGTGGCCGCCTGCCTGATGACACGCTCCGGTCAGGTCCTGCGTGCCTGATCCGCTCGCCTGCATCGAGCCTTGCGCCGCCGCACCATCTGCCGGCCATCCCGCAATACTGAAAGGTAACGAACACATGGAATCGATCTCGCCCCTTCTGATGAACCTCATCATCTTCGTGCTGGCCATCTATGTGGGCTATCACGTGGTCTGGAACGTGACACCTGCCCTGCATACGCCGCTCATGGCGGTTACCAACGCCATTTCCGCCATCGTTATCGTGGGGGCCATGCTGGCCGCCGCCCTGACGGAGACCCCCTTGGCCAAGGCTATGGGGGTACTGGCGGTGGCGTTGGCGGCAGTGAATGTCTTTGGGGGCTTCCTGGTCACGCGCCGCATGCTCGAAATGTTCAAGAAGAAGGAACGCAAGGTGCCTGCGGCCCCCCAGGGAGCCGCGAAATGAGCATGAATCTTGTCGTATTCCTTTATCTGGTCGCGTCGGTGTGCTTCATCCAGGCGCTCAAGGGCCTCTCTCATCCCACCACTTCGATTCGGGGAAACATCTTTGGCATGGCGGGCATGGCCATCGCCATGCTGACCACCGCGGGGCTTATCGTCACCCTGGCCGCAACACCCATGGGGCTGGGCTGGGTGTTGCTCGGGCTGCTGGTCGGCGGCTCCATCGGTACCGTCATGGCCCAACGCGTAGAGATGACCAAGATGCCGGAGTTGGTGGCCTTCATGCACAGCATGATCGGCTTGGCCGCGGTATTCATTGCCGTGGCGGCGGTGGCAGAACCCTGGGCCTTCCAGATCGCCGAGCCCGGCGGAGCGATCCCGGGTGGTAACCGGGTGGAACTCGCCCTGGGCGCATTCATAGGGGCGGTGACCTTCACCGGTTCGGTCATCGCATTCGGCAAGCTGAGCGGCAAATACAAGTTTCGGCTTTTCCAGGGTGCGCCGGTGCAGTTCAAAGGCCAGCACTTGCTCAATGCGGTGCTGGGCCTGGCCACGATTTACTTCATTTTCAGTTTCTGGCATTCCCAGAGCTGGATGGACATCGTGTTGATCATTGTCCTGGGCCTCATGCTGGGCGTGCTCATCATCATTCCCATCGGCGGCGCGGACATGCCGGTGGTGGTTTCGATGCTCAATAGCTATTCCGGCTGGGCGGCGGCCGGCATCGGTTTCAGCCTGAACAATGCCATGCTGATCATCGCCGGTTCGCTGGTCGGCTCATCGGGCGCCATCCTGAGCTACATCATGTGCAAGGCCATGAACCGTTCCTTTTTCAACGTGATTCTGGGCGGCTTCGGGGGCGCGGAAACCAGCGGCGCGTCCGCCGACGGGCAGGCGCAGCGCAGCGTCAAGAGCGGCAGTGCGGACGACGCCGCCTTCATCCTCGGCAATGCTGAAACCGTGGTCATCGTGCCCGGCTACGGCTTGGCGGTGGCCCGCGCCCAGCATGCCGTCAAGGAGCTCGCCGAGAAGCTGACCGAGCTGGGCGTGACCGTGAAGTACGCCATCCATCCGGTGGCGGGACGCATGCCCGGACACATGAACGTGCTGCTGGCCGAGGCCGAAGTTCCTTACGATCAAGTCTTTGAAATGGAAGACATCAACGGCGAGTTCGGACAGGTTGATGTCGCCATCGTGCTCGGCGCGAACGATGTCGTGAACCCGGCCGCCCTGCAGAAGGGTTCGCCGATCTACGGCATGCCCATACTCGAAGCTTACAAAGCCAAGACGGTGATCGTGAATAAGCGCTCCATGGCCGCCGGCTATGCCGGCCTCGATAACGAACTCTTCTACATGGACAAGACCATGATGGTGTTCGGCGATGCGAAGAAGGTCGTCGAGGAAATGACCAAGGCCGTGGGCTGATCCCGCGGCTCTGAACTTGTGCTGGCACAAAGACGCGCAACCCGCTTGCTGTTTCAATCGAGGCATGGCGGGTCGCAACACGCAGCCCGCGGCATCACGAAGGATTGCCATGCAGGTGCGTACGATCGTCTTTGCCCTTACTCGCCTTGCGGCCGCCGGCGGCCTCATGGCGCTTTCATTCGGTCTGCCGGGGGCGCAGCTCCACGCCGCCCCAGCGACTGCGGCTGAGGACACGCTTGCCACGATTGCTCCAGCCCGATTCGAGTACTACAGCACGGCCGAAAGTCTGAAGAACGGCCGGCCGGTGGCCCCCGAGCGGCTCACGGCGGATTTTCACAAGCCCCTGCACATGATGAAGCGGCTAGTGAGCCAGGCGGAATACGCGCAGTGCGTTCAGGCGCAGGCTTGTCGCCCTTTGGACAAAGCCGCGCGAGGCAATGTTTCGCCCGACCTCCCGGTGGTCGGTGTGAGTTGGCAGGACGCCACCGATTACGCACGGTGGTACAGCAAGCATACCGGCTACAACTATCGCCTGCCCGTCTATGAGGAATGGGTGCATGCGGCCGGCGAGGCCTTCAAGGAAGACCTGCGCCTGGACATCTATGATTCCGACAATCCCGCCCAGCTCTGGCTGGCGGAGTACGCCATGGAGGCCCAACGCAAGCTATCGGAAGACGCCAGCCCCAAGCCTTTCGGCAGCTTTGGCACCAACGCCGTGGGCATACAGGACATCGGCGGCAATGTATGGGAATGGACCGACACCTGCCATGTGCGCCAGTATGTGGGGGATGACGGCAAAGCCATGCTGCTGCCTAATGAGAACTGCGGAGTGCGTGTGGTGGCAGGTTCGCACTACAGCCTGATCACGGATTTCATACGCGACCCCAAGGGCGGCGCCTGTTCCGTCGGCATACCGCCGGCCAACCTGGGAATACGTCTGCTCCGGGATGACGGCTGAATGCGTGTCAGCAGGCGCAGACGAGCCTGCGCAGCCCCGTCAGAGAGGCTGAACCGGATTCTTTCGAGCGGCTGCCGTAGCGGTGGCGGGCTCGCCTTCGGCCAGGCGTATGAGGTCGTCGACCTTGCGCACGACTACCCGCTTGCGGCCGGTGCTGACCAGGCCGCGGTCTTTCCAGGCGCTGAGCAAACGGCTGACCGTGTGCAGCGTGGTGCCGGTCATCTCCGCGATTTCCTGACGCGTGATGGGGAAATTGATTGATATCCCTTCTTCCGTTTCCTCGCCCGAGGAATCGACCAGTCGCAGGATGCAGCGCGCGACCCGTTGCTCGACTTCCTCGGTGGACAGTTCCTTGATGCGAGCGTGCGCGTCCTGCAGGCGCTGGCCGACCGTCTGGAGTGCATTGACGGCGAATTGGGGGTTGCTTGCGATGAAGCGATCCCACTCGTTGGAAGGCCAGCTCAGGACGATGCTTTCCTCGACGGCAACGCAGGACGCGGGGTAGCTGGGGCGCCGCATGGCCCTGGCGATGCCGAAGACGTCACCTGGCACGACATAGCGCACCATGACCTGTTCGCCTTCCGGGGTGGTCTGCATGACCTTGAGATGGCCGTGCAACAGGATGAAGAAGCTTTCCGCCGGGTGCCCCTGCTGGAAGACGAGGTCGCCGCTGTTCAGGCGCACGGCCCGGGCAATGGCAAGAACCGAATCCAGATCTTCTTCGGCCACGGCGCGGAAGAGGTCGAGATTCTTGATCAGGGAGCGGGGGATGGTATGGCTCATCTCCGGACTCGGCGATTGGGAAGGCCCATTCTAGCATTGGATAGCCATGGTCAAAGGGGGGTCTCTCCGCGCCGCCTTACAGGGTTAACCCCCAAAATCGTCCTGGAAGTTTGTTGTGGCACAAAGAAGCAAATTGCTACGCGGGTTGAAATGGAACCGTACACAAAACGATGCATTCAACCAGAAGGGAGTTACCATGCAAGCGTTCCGTCCTACCGTCCTCGCCGCTGTCCTCGCCGCAGTCATGGGTGGCGTCCCCGCCTTTGCCGACACGGTCGCTTCGCTTGAACGCGTTAAAGTCGACCTGGTGGCCCCGCCGATGGTGCATGCTCATGAACAGAAGGCGCCCGCCAAGCCGCGCGTCGTCGAGTTCAAGCTCGTCATCGAAGAAAAGAAGATCGTCATCGACGACGAAGGCACGACCATGCACGCCATGACGTTCAATGGCTCTATGCCCGGCCCCACGCTGGTCGTGCATGAGGGCGATTACGTTGAAGTGACGCTGGTGAATCCCAAGAGCAACGCGATGCCGCACAACGTGGACTTCCACTCGGCCACGGGTGCTCTGGGCGGTGCCAAGCTCACCGACGTGAACCCGGGCGAACAGGCCACGCTGCGCTTCAAGGCAGACCGCGCCGGCACCTTCGTGTATCACTGCGCCCCCGAAGGCATGGTGCCCTGGCACGTCATCGCCGGCATGAGCGGCTCCATCATGGTGCTGCCGCGTGACGGCCTGAAGGACGCCGATGGCAAGGCCCTGAAGTACGACCGGGCCTACACGATTGGCGAGTTCGACCTGTACATACCGAAGGATGAAGATGGCAAGTACAAGGATTTCGAGACACTGGCTGAAAGCTACGGTGATACCGTCGCCGCCATGCGCACGCTCACGCCGACCCATATCGTATTCAACGGCAGGGTTGGGGCACTGACGGGCGAGGGCGCTTTGAAGTCCAAGGTGGGCGAGACCGTGCTGATCATCCACTCGCAGGCCAATCGAGATACGCGGCCTCACCTGATCGGCGGCCACGGCGACTGGGTGTGGGACCACGGCAAGTTTCACAACCCGCCTCTGCGGGATATGGAGACCTGGTTCATCCCGGGGGGTACGGCCGGCGCGGCGCTTTACACCTTCAAGCAGCCCGGCGTGTACGCCTACGTGAACCATAACCTCATCGAAGCCTTCGAATTGGGAGCGGCCGGCCACTTTGTCGTGGAAGGCGACTGGAACCACGACCTGATGACCCAGGTCAAGGCTCCTCACCCCATCCCTGAAAGCAAGTAAGCCCTAGCGGGCCGATGTGAACCACAACGCATAGGAGAAACCACATGTTCAAGCGTTCAGCCAAGTTCGCATCGGCCGTCATCCTGGCGGCGGGGCTGCTCCCCGCGCTGGCATCGGCGGCCGGTGAAACCGTCAACCCCGACGGCGAGAAGCTGTACAAGTCCGCCTGTCTCGCCTGCCACATGGCCGGCGTGGCGGGTGCCCCGAAGCTGGGCGACAAGAAGGCCTGGTCGGCTCTTACCGCCAAAGGCATGGACGCCGTGATGGAGATCGTCGTCAACGGCAAGGGCGCCATGCCGCCGCGCGGCGCCACCAAGGCAGACGACACGACGTTGAAGGCCGCCGTCGACTACATGGTCGCCAAGTCCAAATAAGCGCGGGCCCCCGCGCGGGGCCAAGGCTTTCAGCGCTGGCCAAAGGGCGGTACGGATCGGGAAAGTCCTTATCTTGCCGTACAGGTTAGGTCGTTACACTGGGCCCCATGCCAATGGCATGGGGCCTTTTTCATGTTGTTTTTGGGCCCCGCTACCCGATATTTCCAACGACAAGGGGCAACCAAAACATGAAGTCCATCCGCAACACCCTGGCCTTTACGGCGCTGGCCGCCAGCCTGTGTTTCACCGCCGCCGCCCAGGCGCGCGACCTGGTCATCGCGCTGCGTTCCGAACCCAGCTCCATGGATCCGCAGTTCCATTCGCTTACCCCCAACACCCAGATGTCCGAGACACTCTTCGACCCGCTTGTACGCACCGATTCGGTGGCCAAGCCGGTCGCGTCCCTGGCGGAATCCTGGACGGTTGACGGCGATACATGGACCTTCAATCTGCGCAAGAACGTCAAGTTCGCGGATGGCACTCCCTTTACCGCGCAAGATGTCATCTTCACCTACGACCGGGTGCCCAAGGTGCCCAACAGTCCGTCTTCCTATGCGCTGTACCTCAGCAGCATCGACAAGGTCCAGGCCATTGACGACCACACCCTGAAGATCATCACCAAGGGGCCGTCACCCGTGCTGCTGCCGAATCTTTCGATGGTCCCCATTATGTCCAGCAAGGCGGCCGCCGGCGAAGCCCCGGAAGGCAAGACGACGGTGGAACTCAACCGCGGCGACGGTCTGGTCGGTACCGGACCCTATAAATTCGCTTCCTGGAAGCGCGGCGCGGAAATCGTCTTCGAGCGCAATGAGCATTACTGGGGCGAAGCGCCCGCCTGGGACCGCGTCGTCTATCGCCCCATTACGAACCCTGCTGCGCGCGTCGCCGCCTTGTTGGCAGGCGACGTCGATCTCATCGAAGATCCGCCTACCGACGACCTTCCCAAGCTGAAGGAAAACAAGAACCTGCATGTCCAGGAAACCCCATCGGTACGCGTCATCTACCTGGCGTTGTTGCAAGGTGAAGAGCTCCCGCCTGGCATGTCCGGCACCAATGGCAAAAACGCGCTCCAGGATCCCCGGGTGCGCGAGGCCCTGTCGCTCGCCATCGATCGACAGAGCATCGTCGACCGGGTAATGGGCGGCTCCGCCATGGCGGCGGCGAATCTCCTCGCCTATCCCGGCTTCGGGGCTTCCGAGAAGCACTCGAAGGCGGCCGGCCCAGATCTCGAAAGGGCCAAGAAGCTGCTCGCGGAAGCAGGGTATCCCGACGGCTTCACGATGTCGCTGGGGTCCCCCGCCGGTCGCTACACCAACGACCAGCGCATCGCCCAGGTGG
Organism: Pseudomonadota bacterium; assembly: GCA_023388835.1. GTDB lineage: Bacteria > Pseudomonadota > Gammaproteobacteria > Burkholderiales > Burkholderiaceae_B > Yanghanlia. The sequence continues at coordinate 11,704 of JAEWFK010000014.1, forward strand.
TGGCCGCCATGTGGGCGCGAATCGGCGTCAAGACCGATGTCGAAACCATGGCGCCCGCCGTATTCTTCAAGCAACGCAATGCTCATGCCTTCAGCGCCTACCTGGCAGGGTGGGCGGCCTCATCGGGCGAAATGCTCAATCCGCTCAATTCACTAGTCGTGACCAAGCAGCCTGATCTTGGGCTGGGCACCACCAACTGGAGCAGGTATTCCAACCCGGAGGCCGACAAGCTGGTGCTGGAAGCCTCCAGGACGCTCCACGATGACAAGCGCGCACAGCTCCTGCAGCAGGCCAGCGGCATGATCATGGAAGACTACGGCATCTTGCCGCTGCAATTCGAGATGTCGGTGTGGGCCATGAAGAACGACATTCGCTACGACGGCCGCGCCGATCAGATGACGCTGGCTCAGGACATGAGGCCGGCCCACTGAGCGGCCTATCGTGATTTCCACCATCGTCCGTCGTACTGTTCAAACGGGCCTGGTCGTGCTGGTCATGTCGGCGCTGGTGTTTGCAGCGCTGTACATGGTCGGCGACCCGGTGCTCGTGATGGCCAGCCCGGAAGCGACAGATCTCGAACGCGAGGCCATCCGCCGCAATCTGGGGCTTGATCGCCCGCTGTGGGAACAGTATGGCATCTTCCTGTCCAAGGCGGTCCAGCTCAATTTCGGCGACAGTTTTCTCACGGGCGAGTCGGCCATGCATCTGATTCTGGAGCGCATGCCGGCCACGCTGGAGCTGGCTACCCTGGCCATGCTGATGTCCATGGTGGTCGGAATTCCCTTGGGCGTTTATGCGGGGCTGCATCCTGAAAAACTGCTGTCGCGCGGGATCATGTCTGGCTCGGTGCTGGGTTTTTCCCTGCCCAACTTCTGGGTGGGGCTCATGCTGATCATGCTGTTCGCCGTGATGCTGGGCTGGGTGCCGGCGGGCGGGCGTGGGCCAGTCGAGGACTTCGGTCCCATCCAGCTCAGCGTGTTCAATCTGGAAGGCCTGAAGAATCTGATTCTGCCGGCGCTTACGATCGCCACGGCCAAGTGTGCGCTCATCATTCGGGTCACCCGGGCAGCGACGCGCGAATGCCTTCCGCAAGACTACATCAAATTCGCGCGCGCCAAGGGCCTGCGCGAACGGCGCGTGCTGGGTGTGCACCTTCTCAAGAACATCATGATTCCCATCGTCACGATAGGGGGGCTGGAATACGGGCAGGTCTTTGCCTTTGCCGTGGTGACCGAGACCGTTTTTTCATGGCCGGGGATGGGTAAGCTGCTGATTGATTCCATCGTGAATCTGGACCGGCCGGTGGTGGTGGCCTATCTCATGCTCACCGTCGTGTTCTTGGCGGCGCTCAACTTGTTGGTGGATATCGGCTACACCTTGCTTGATCCGCGCGTGCGGCTGGGAGGAACAGCATGAGCCGGGTGGTGGAGCCCTTGCCGCTGGCGGTTGCCGACACGGCGATGCCCGCGGTGCCCGCCGAGGCCGGTCGGCGAAAGCGATTCGTTCAGCAGTTCACCTCCAGCAAGCCCGCGGTGGCAGGGCTGATCGTGCTGGTCTTTTGCATCGCCGCGGCCGTCTTCGCGCCGTGGCTGGCGCCCCAGAATCCGTTTGATCTCGCCACGCTCGACATCATGGACGCGAAGCTGCCGCCCGGCAGCAGCAATTTCGACAGCAGCCTGACTTACTGGCTCGGCACGGACGGCCAGGCCCGCGACGTCCTTTCGGCCATTCTGTATGGTCTGCGCATCAGTCTGTTTGTGGGCTTCGTGTCCGTGCTGGCGGCTTTTGCGATCGGCTCGGCGGTCGGCCTGATCGCCGCCTACTTCGGCGGCCGCATCGATGCCCTTTTGATGCGCATCGTCGACATGCAGCTGTCTTTTCCGTCGATATTGGTTGCTCTGGTGCTGCTTGCCATGCTGGGCAAGGGCATAGACAAAGTCATCATCGCTCTCGTGGTGGTCCAGTGGGCGTATTTCGCTCGGGCAGCAAGGGCGGCGGCCATCGTCGAACGCAACAAGGAATACATCGAGGCCGCGCGCTGTATGGCCCTGGGCTGGCATCGCATTCTTTGGCGGCATGTCTTTCCCAACTGCATCCCGCCCTTGATGGTGATCGCCACGATCGACCTGGCACACGCCATTGCCCTGGAAGCCACGCTTTCGTTCCTGGGGGTGGGCGTGCCGGTCACCGAGCCATCGCTGGGTATGCTGATTTCCAACGGTTTCGAGTTTCTGATGTCCGGCACCTACTGGATTTGCTTCTTTCCCGGCATCGCCCTGGCCGTCGTTGTGGTCGCCATCAATCTGGTAGGGGACCACCTGCGCGACATTCTGAACCCCCGCAATGAGGTCTGACGCCATGGAACAACCTGTACACAGCTGCGATCAAGCCTCCGGCGAGCTGCTGCTGGATATCCAGGGCCTGCGGACCTGGTTCTACACGCGCGACGGCATCGTCAAGGCGGTCGACGGTGTCTCGCTGCAGCTGCGCCGCGGCGAGATACTCGGGCTGGTGGGTGAATCGGGCTCGGGAAAGAGCGTGATGGGCTTTTCAATCATGGGCCTGGTGGGAGAAAGGGCGCGGGTGCACGCAGACCGCATGATGTTCGACGGCCATGATCTGCTGAAAGCGTCCGACGAAGCGATGCGCCGCCTGCGTGGCGACCGGCTGTCCATGATCTTCCAGGACCCCATGATGACGCTCAACCCTACCTTGCGCGTTGACACGCAGATGATCGAAGCCGTCCGTGCACACAACAGGGTGTCGCGACAGGCGGCACGCCAGCATGCCCTCGATGTTCTGCGTAGGGTAGGCATCCCTGCTCCCGAAGCGCGGCTACAGCTGTATCCCCACCATCTCTCTGGCGGCATGCGCCAGCGTATTGCCATTGCGATCGCGCTGCTCAACGCGCCCAAGCTGATAATTGCCGATGAGCCGACCACGGCGCTTGATGTCACCATACAGGGGCAGATCCTTTACGAAGTCCAGAAGCTCTGCCGCGAGATGGGCACTGCACTGATCTGGATCACGCATGACCTGGCGCTGGTGTCCGGTCTGGCCGACCGCATGGCGGTGATGTATGCCGGCCGTATTGTCGAATCCACCACCACCGACATGCTTATCGGGCATGCCCGCCATCCCTACACCCATGGACTGATGGCCTCCATTCCTTCGCTGGCCACCCGCGGAGAGCCGCTGTTCCAGATTCCGGGCTCCACGCCTTCGCTGCTGCATCTGCCCAAGGGCTGCTCCTTTCGCACTCGCTGCTATCGCGCAGACGGGCAGTGCGAGCATGCACCCGAACTGCGCAGTGTGATGCCGGGCCATTCGGTGAGCTGCTGGCATGATGGAGCGCAGACTTGAACGCCTTACCTGACTTGGGGAGCCCCGCCCCGGCGCCTCAGCGAAAAGTGACTGCTTCCCTTGCCACTGCCGCTGCACCCATCATGCAGACGGAAGGCCTGCGGCGCGATTACCTGCAGCCTTCCGATTTTATCGACCGTATCGGCCGTGCTTTCCGCCGCCAGGCCGGGCCGCCCGCGGTACAGGCGGTGGCGGGCGTTGATCTGGAAGTGTATGACGGCGAGGTGCTGGCCATCGTGGGGGAATCGGGCTGCGGCAAGACCACGCTGGGCCGCATGTTGACAGGCATCATCCCGCCGACGGCGGGCCGCGTGTTGTACCGGGGCAAGGACACCGCAGGCCTACGAGGCGCCGAGCGTCGTGCATACGAACTGGGCGTGCAGATGATCTTCCAGGATCCCTACTCTTCTCTGAATCCGCGCATGCGAGTCCGGGACATCATCGGCGAAGCGCCGCTGGTGCACCGTCTGGTGAGCCGCCACGACCGCGACGACTATGTCTGCGAGCTGCTGCGCAAGGTCGGGCTGGACCCCGATTACCGCGAGCGCTATCCCCATCAGTTTTCAGGCGGCCAGCGCCAGCGTATTGGCGTGGCGCGGGCATTGGCCTTGAAGCCGCGTGTGATCGTCTGCGACGAGGCGGTGGCGGCGCTAGATGTCTCCATTCAGGCGCAGGTGCTGAATCTCTTCATGGATCTCCGGCGCGATTTCGATCTCACCTATGTATTCATCAGCCATAACCTGGGCGTGGTGAGTCATATTTCCGACCGGGTCGCCATCATGTACCTGGGACGAGTCGTCGAGCTCGCGCCGACCGAACGCGTGTTCTCTGCAGCCACTCATCCCTATACCCAGGCGCTGCTAAAGGAACTGCCCGTGCTTTCGGCGGGAAAGCGGCAGTTTGATCCCATTGTCGGCGAGCTGCCGTCGCCGGCAAATCCGCCGCCCGGCTGCGTTTTCCATCCTCGTTGCCCCCATGTCATGGCGCGATGCCGCGTCGAGACGCCCCCATTGCGGGCCATCGGCCCCGATCACTGGAGCGCCTGCCATTTGAACGACGAGCCCGCTTCGACCCTTGCTTCGGGCACGCCAATCGCTAGGCCCTCGGCCACCAGCCCGAGCGGTCATTTCCAACCGCCGGGGCATCATGACAACACGGAGACAGCATGAGATTCGCAGATTCGGAGTTCGATCCCTACCGGCTGTACACGCCTACAGTGGAAGCCATACCGTTGGTATGCGATTCTCCACACAGCGGCTGCGTTTACCCCGCCGACTTCCAGACCGTGCTGCCCGCATCCATATTGCGTTGGGCGGAAGACGCCCATGTCGACGCCTTGTGGCGCTCGGTGCCGGCTCATGGCGGCACGCTGTTGTGCGCGGAGTTTCCGCGCAGCTATATCGACGTGAATCGGGAAATCGACGATATCGACCCGAATATCCTGGCCGAGCCGTGGACTTCCGATGTCCATCCCACCGAGAAATCCCGGCTGGGCTATGGCCTGTTCTGGCATACGGTGAATGGCCAGGCCATGTATGAGCGCAAGCTATGGGTGGGTGAGCTGGAGAACCGCATCAGCACTTACTACGAGCCCTACCGCGCTGCCCTTTGGCATCAGATCAATAGCGCTGTGGAGAATTTCGGCATGGTCTGGCATCTCAATCTGCATTCGATGCCGTCGAATTCCTATAGTGTTCTTGAACACGAGACTGACCGCGCGTTGGCCGACTTCGTATTGGGCGATCGGGATGGCACGACATGCGACCCCACGCTCACCGGCATCATCGAGGATTTTCTCGTTGGGCGCGGCTATACCGTGGCGCGCAACGACCCGTTCAAAGGGGTTGCGCTCGTCGCTCGTGTTGGACAACCCGCGGAACATCGACACAGTCTGCAAATCGAGATCAACCGCAAGCTGTATATGGATGAAGCCACTTTTGAGAAAGGCCCGGACTTTGAGACCGTTCAGCGCGACCTGGACGGTCTGGCCGCGCACCTGAATCAGTTCATTCGCGGCCTGCTGTAGGGGGTTCCGGATCCAGATAGGCGCCAGTGCTGCGCAGATCGTCTTCCGCCCGGCCCAGAGCCTCGATGGCGCTGCGCCCGGCGCGGCCCAGAAGTTGACCGGCGAGGGCCTCCACCAGCACGATGGCCGCCGCCGAAGACGGAAAGAAGCTGGAGGTCTCGGTCGGAAACAGCAGGGTCACAGCGGCATGCCGGGCGATGGGCGCGAGCTTGCTGTCGCAGATGGCCACGATGGTGCCGCCGCGTGCATGCGCGGCCTGGGCCACCCTGAGTGACTCCTGGGAATACGGGGCGAAGCCCACAATCGCCACGGCGTCGGCCGGTTCCAGCGCGCGCAACTCCATTTCCAGCATCCCGGCGTCGCCCCGTATGAGCGTAACGGGATTCCTGAACAGGCGGTACAGGTAGTGCAGCAGGTGTGCCGCAGCATGCGAAGCGCGAAAGCCCGCAATATATACGTGGCGCGCGCGCGCCAGAAGCCGGGCGGCTTCTGGCAGCCTGTCGGCGTTCAATTCACTGAGCAGGCCGAGATTGCTCGACTGCGCCGATGCGTGGCGACCCAGCACGCTGCGGGTGTTGCCGCGGCCCAGTGTGTCGCGCGCCTGTTCGGCATAGCGGCGGGGCAGTTGGTGCAGGCCCCGCACGAATACCTGACGCATGCCGTCCCATCCTTCATATCCCAGGGACTGCGCTAGACGCACCAGCGTGGCAGGCTGCACTCCGGCCCGCGAGGCGATGCGGCGCATGGACTCGACCGGCACTTCTGCCGGGAAGTCGATGAGATGCCGGGCGCCGATTTGGAATTGGGGGCTCATGCCCGCGAAGCGTTCCCGGATCTGCTCCACCAGTTCGTCCAGGGTAGTCGGTGTCTGTGGCTTTCCGGCCATGGTGCGGAACAAAATGAGAGGAAGACCTTGGTATTATATTGATTTATGCGTTTCAAGAGTATAGATTTATGAAACGATTGTTGAGAACTCTATGGTTGATGCCATGACGCATGTTTTTCATCGCAACCCCCGCCAACCGCTTGAATTCGCTGCGCGCGGCGAAGGTATCCGCTTGTTCGACCGGCAGGGCCGCGGTTATATCGACGCTTCGGGTGGGGCGGCCGTCTCCTGCCTGGGCCACGGGCACCCCGACGTCATTCGGGCGACTAAGCAGCAGCTCGATGAGCTTGCCTACGCTCACTCCTCTTTTTTCACCACGCAGGTTTGTGAAGACCTGGCGGACTTCCTGGCCGCGCGCGCGCCGGGCGACCTGAACCACGTTTACTTTGTTTCAGGCGGCTCCGAAGCGGTGGAGGCCGCACTCAAGCTGGCGCGTCAGTATTTCGTTGAAATTGGCCAGACTTCGCGCCGCCATTTCATCGCGCGCCGCCAGAGCTACCACGGCAATACTTTGGGTGCGCTCGCCATCGGCGGCAACGCCTGGCGGCGCGAGCCCTTCCTGCCCTTGCTGGTGCAGGCGCACCACGTTGCGCCGTGCTATGCCTATCGTGATCAGGCGCGGGGCGAAACAGAAGAGCAGTACGCGCAGCGTCTGGCCGACGAACTCGACGCAAAGATACGTGAGCTGGGGCCGGAGAACGTAGCCGCTTTCGTGGCGGAAACGGTGGTCGGCGCCACGGCCGGCGTGCTGGCGCCCGTGCGCACCTATCTGCAGCGCATCCGCGAAGTCTGCGATCGTCATGGCGTATTGCTGATACTCGATGAGGTGATGTCCGGCATGGGGCGAACCGGCCACCTATTTGCCTGCGCAGAAGACGGTGTCGCGCCCGATATTCTCACCATCGCCAAGGGCCTGGGCGCCGGTTATCAGCCTATCGGCGCCATGGTGGCGAGCAGCCGCATCTACGAGACCATCGTGGGCGGCAGCGGATTCTTCCAGCACGGCCACACCTATATGGGACACGCGACCGCGTGTGCGGCGGCGCTTGCGGTTCAGCACGTCATCGAACGAGATGGCCTGATGGCCAATGTACTCGAGCGCGGTGAGCAGCTGCGTAGCGCCTTGCGGCAGGAACTGGGCGAGCACCCCAAGGTCGGCGACATACGCGGGCGAGGTCTGTTCGTAGGCGTGGAATTCGTGGCCGACCGGGCAACGAAGGCGACGCTCGACCCCTCATTGCGTACCCATGCTCGGTTGAAGAAGTGCGCCATGGACAACGGCCTGCTGATGTACCCCACCGGTGGAACGGTCGATGGCACGCACGGAGATCACGTGTTGCTGGCGCCGCCCTTCATCTGTACCGCCGCGGATATCAACGAGATCGTCGCCAAATTCGTGGCGACCGTCCGGGAAGTCTTACCGAGCTGAAGGCGCGGGGGGATTGGGCGGTCCATACCACACGCTTACATTGCCCTTGATGTATAGCGGTGGGCGGCCGCCCCGCCAGCCGCGCACGTGGTGCACCAGGTACATGGGGCGGCTTGCGTCCAGCCCATTGAAGGCGCGGGTGTTGACGGAGCGCCGCGGAATGTCGATGCACCGGTCGACCCCGTTCCAGCATAGCGAAGTCTGGACGTCCGCCTGGCCGGCATAATCGCGGTCCGCATAGACTGCGGTGATGATGGAGCCCGGCGGTACCCTGTGCGGCGCAGGCTGGTAGACGACCGTGCCGGCCTGATTCAAGCTATGCAGGCCGGGGCTGACGCGCGCGTGAGTCCATGCCTGCTTCCCGTGGCCTTGTCCCAAGGCAGGCGTCAGGGCCGGTGTCAGGGCCGTGAGCCCTATCAGGATCGCTGCCCATGAGCCCTTGCGGGTTCTTGTGGAATTCCGATGTTGGCGCGGGTCGGGACCGTAGCGCAGAACCGGCTTCAGTCGCGCCGCCACAGAATATCCGGCGTGCCGGCCGCGCGGTTCAGCGCCCGCGACAGCACGAAGCATAGATCGGAGAGCCGATTGAGGTATTGGCGTACATGACCGGTGGTAGGCCGTGCGCCGGCGGGGTTTTCGGTATCCGACGCCGCGCCTTGTACCTGGGCGTCGCGCCGCTCCAGGTTGACGACGGCGCGTTCGGCGCGCCGGCATACGCTGCGCGCCACATGGGCAAGCGCGGCGGCGCGGCAACCGCCGGGCAATATGAATTCTTCCAGTTTGCCCAGTTCAGCATTGTGTTCGCTGATGGCCGAGTCCAGCCCCGCGACGTGCTCGGCCCGGACTGCGACATGCCCGGGAATGCAAAGCTCCGCGCCCAGATCGAACAATTCGTTCTGCACGCGGGCAAGCAGTGTGTCGATCTGAGGCGGCAGCGATTCGCTGCGCAAAAGCCCCAGCACGCTGTTCAGTTCGTCGACGTCACCCATGGCGGTGATGCGGGCATCGTCCTTGGGGACGCGTGTGCCGTCGCCCAGGCCCGTCGTGCCATCGTCGCCGCCGCGGGTTGTAATAATGGAAAGGCGTGTCGCCATGGTGTGTTCCTACAGGACAGCCGAGAAGAGGGAATCGCGGTATTCTAGGGTCATGTTTCGCTAGGAGTTTATCGCATGTTCAAGTCAACCAGCCTACGTTCGGCAGTGGCGGCCGCGCTGGCCGTGACGGCATGTTATGCGGTTCCCGCTTTTGCCCAGGAAGGCAGCGGCTCGGGAGAAATCCGCCGCATCGACGCCGCGGCCGGCAAGATCACCATCAAGCACGGCGCGATTTCCGCGCTTGATCTGCCTGCCATCACGCTCGTCTACCTGATCGAGCCGGGTCTGCTGGCCGGCTTGCAGCCGGGCGACAAGGTGAAATTCACTGCCCGTCGCGTGGACGGGCAGTACGTGGTGGTGCAGATCTCGAAATAACCGCTTCGGCCTACAGTACGTATCTGGCCAGGTCCTCGCTCGCCGCGGTTTCCTTGAGCTTGTCCTCGACATAGGCCGCGTCCACTGTCACCGTGCAGCCATCATGCGCGGTGGCGTCGAAGGACAGGTCCTCCAGCAGCTTTTCCATGACGGTGTACAGCCGGCGCGCACCGATGTTTTCCGTGCGTTCGTTCACGGAGAAGGCGAGTTCAGCCAACCGGCGGATGCCTTCATCGGTGAAATCCAGCATGACATCTTCCGTCGCCAGCAGCGCGTGATATTGCTTGGTGAGCGAAGCGTCGGTTTCGCACAAAATGCGCACGAAGTCATCGGCGGTGAGCGAATCCAGCTCCACCCGGATGGGGAAGCGTCCCTGGAGTTCGGGAATCAGGTCGGACGGCCGTGAAAGATGGAAAGCCCCTGAAGCAATGAAGAGGATGTGGTCGGTTCGGACCACGCCGTACTTGGTGTTGACCGTGGTGCCTTCGACCAGCGGCAGCAGGTCGCGTTGGACGCCCTGGCGCGAGACATCGCCACCGCCATGTTCCTGCCGGGTGGCGATCTTGTCGATTTCGTCCAGAAAGACAATGCCGTTCTGCTCGGCGTTGGCCACCGCTTCGGCGCGCAGCTCTTCTTCGTTGATGCGTTTGGCGGCCTCTTCGTCGGTGAGCAGGCGGAAGGCTTCTTTCACCGACATCTTGCGCGCCTTCTTCTTTTCCCGACCCATGCCGGCGAACATGCTGCGTAACTGTTCGGTCATTTCCTCCATGCCGGGAGGCGCCATGATTTCCATCTGTGGCAGTGTCTGGGCGACCTCGATTTCGACTTGGGTGTCGTCGAGCTTACCCTCGCGCAGCCGCTTGCGGAATACCTGCCGGGCGCTGTTCTCTTCCCGTTCCGGCTCGCCATGGGCGTTGCGAGGCGGCGGAATCAGTACATCGAGAACGCGGTCCTCGGCGGCGTCTTCCGCCAGGGTGCGTACGCGCCGAAGGGCGGCATCGCGGGTCAGCTTGACGGACGCATCGACCAGGTCGCGCACGATGGTCTCGACGTCTCTCCCCACATAGCCGACCTCGGTGAACTTGGTGGCTTCCACTTTGATGAAAGGAGCGTTGGCAAGCTTGGCCAGGCGCCGCGCGATCTCCGTCTTTCCAACCCCGGTGGGGCCAATCATCAGGATATTCTTTGGAACGATCTCGTGGCGCAAGGGCTCGGGGACCTGCTGGCGGCGCCAGCGGTTGCGCAGCGCGACGGCCACGGAGCGCTTCGCGCGGTGCTGCCCGACAATGTGTTTGTCGAGCTCGGAGACGATTTCTCCGGGAGTCATGTTGATGGCGGACATGGCAGTATGAGAGGCTGTGTCGTCCTGCAGGCGAGCCTACAGGGTTTCAACGACGTGATTCTGATTGGTGTAGATGCAGAGATCGCCGGCAATGGCGAGCGATTTACGCACGATTTCGTCGGGTGCGAGTTCGGTGTTCTGCAGCAATGCCAGGGCGGCGGACTGTGCATAGGCCCCGCCTGAGCCGATGGCGGCGATGCCGTGCTCAGGCTCCAGGACGTCGCCGTTGCCTGTCAACACCAGCGTGTGTTCCTTGTCGGCCACAATCAGCATGGCCTCGAGCCGGCGCAGTACCCGATCAGTGCGCCAATCTTTGGTAAGCTCGACCGCGGCGCGCATCAGGTTGCCTTGATGCTTTTCAAGCTTGGCTTCGAAGCGTTCCTGCAGTGTGAAGGCGTCTGCCGTGGCCCCGGCGAAGCCGGCCAGGATACGGTCTTGATAGAGCCGGCGAATCTTGCGCGCAGTGCCCTTGATGACGATGTTGCCCAGCGTGACCTGACCGTCACCGCCCAGGGCGACCTGATCGCCTCTGCGGACGCAAAGTATGGTGGTGGCGTGAAATTGTTCCATGGAATCTTCCTGTTGAAGGATTCACATGGGGGCGGACGCCCGGCTTTCAAGTGAGGAGAAGGGAATCAAAACAGCGCGAAGCGCTGTTTCAAGTCGGGTGCATGCCGGACCGCTGGAACAGGCAGTCGGCGCGGGACCGTCAGGGCGGCATGCACGCCGTGATGCGGCGCTGGTCGGCGGGAGGCTCAGTCGCCGTAGAGCTTCTGGCGCATTTCGCGCCGTTCCTGGGCTTCGAGCGAAAGGGTCGCGGTGGGGCGTGCCAACAGGCGTGCGATGCCGATGGGCTCGCCGGTTTCTTCGCACCAGCCGTATTCGCCAGACTCGATACTGGCGATGGCTTGTTGCACTTTCTTGAGCAACTTGCGTTCGCGGTCGCGGGTGCGCAGTTCAAGGGCGTGTTCTTCTTCGATCGTGGCGCGGTCGGCCGGATCGGGCACAAACTGTGTTTCCCGAAGATTCTCGGTGGTGGCGCCCGCGTTGTTGAGGATTTCCTGCTCGAGTTCCCTCAGACGGTTGCGGAAGAATGCGAGTTGAACCGCGTTCATGTAGTCGGATTCCGGCATGGCCAGGAGCTGTTCTTCCGTGGGCAGTTGTTCCGGACTCATGACATTGGCTGTTTTGCTAACCATGGTGCATCCTCTTTCTTCTAGTGGTTGCCCGGTGAGCCTAGCGCACAGCGGCTATCGCGTGCGCGGTGGCTCAGACGAGGCATTGTTCCAGACCCCGCGTGAATATTTCCTGGGGCAGTTTACGGCCTATGAATACCAGCTTGGTATTAGGCTTTTCACCCGAAAGCCACGGTTTTCCGGGTTCGGCGCCCATCATCATGTGCACGCCCTGGAACAGCATGCGGCGATTGATGCCCTTCATGTAAAGAATGCCCTTGTAGCGCAGCAGGTCAGGTCCATAGACCTGAACGATGCCGCCAAGGAATTCTTCGAGGCGTTCAGGATCGAACGCACGATTGGAACGGAACACGAAGGCGCCGATGTCGTCCTGATGGGCGTGGTGATGATGATGGGCGTGATCGTGATGGCCGCAGTGGTCGCCGCATTCGCCGTCATGGTCATGGTCATGACCATGATCGTGGGCGTGATGCGCGTGTGCTGCGTCCGGATGTTCATCGGCCAGGAATTCCGGGTCGATGTCCAATATGGTGTTCAGGTTGAAGCCGCTGATGTCGAGCAGCGCTTTAAGGTCGGTTTCGCCGAAATGCACGGGCGTGATCGCGGCGCGCGGGTTGATGCGCAGCAGCCGGGAGCGCAGGGCCTGGTATTCGTCGTCGGAGACGAGATCCGTCTTGGAGACAAGGATGCGATCGGCGAAGCCTACCTGCTTCTGGGCTTCATCCTGGTGGTCCAGCGTTTCCATGCCGTGCTTGGCGTCGACCACGGTGATCACGGCGTCGAGCCGGTAATAGTCGGCGATCTCGTCGTCCATGAAGAAGGTCTGACAGACCGGGCCGGGATTCGCCATGCCGGTGGTCTCGATGATGACGCGCTCGAACTTCAGTTCGCCGGCCTGACGGCGCAGGCGCAGGTCGTTCAGCGTGCGCATGAGATCGCCGCGCACGGTGCAGCACACGCAGCCGTTGCTCAGTTCGACGATCTCTTCGTCGGTGTCCTGAACCAACAGGTCGTTGTCTATGCTTTCCGGGCCAAACTCATTCTCGATCACAGCGATGCGCTTGCCGTGATATTCGGTAAGGATGCGCTTCAGAAGCGTGGTCTTACCCGCACCAAGGAAGCCGGTGAGAATGGTGACGGGAACCATTTTTTCGCTGCGTGTTGCTGAACTCATTCTGGGTCTCTCGTCGTGGCTCTTTCTATATCTCCGGCAAGCTATGCCGGGCAAAAATTCAGTCTGCGATTACAGCACAGAGGGCGGGTTAGGGCAAACATTGCTCATGTCGCCATCGCAAGCGCTGCACAGGCCCCGCAATTCTGTCTCATGACCGGACAGCCTGAATCCGGCCTGGGCCACTTTTTCGGCCAGCCGATGGGTCAGGCCGGGGTCGCTCAGCTCGGCTACCGAGCCGCAACGGGTGCACACTACGAGCAAGTCGTGCGGGTCTCCGCCGGCGTCGTGGCAGGCCGCCCATGCATTGATGGCGTCCAGGCGATGAACCAGCCCTTCTTCAACCAGGAAGTCCAGCGCGCGATAGACGGTGGGGGGCGCGGCGCCCTGCTGTACGTCTCGTATCAGTTCGAGCAATTCGTATGCCTTGACGCTGCGGCCTTGGTCCAGAAGGATCTCGAGCACCTTGCGCCGGATGGGTGTCAGGCGCTTGCCGCGCGACTCGCAAAGCGCGTGAGCGGTGTCCAGCTGGGCGGCCACACTGGCCGCGCCGGTGCAGTGTTGGGCGTTCATGGCAATCTCAAGGGTCTCCGTGAGTATGTTATAACATAACAATTGTTTGCCTCTTGCCTCATGATGATTCCTAACGCAGCGGGTTCTTCAAACCGAGTCGCCGTGCCCCGAGTCTCGCTATTGCTTGCGTCGTGGCTCGCGCGCGTGGCTGCGGCGCTGGGCGCGGTTGCCGCGATCTGGCTGCTCACCGGCTGGGCCTTGGGGTGGTGGTAGATGAGTGATGGCCGAGCTATCGAAGCGGTCCGCCGGCCCGCGATCGAGCTGGACCAGGTCTGCCTGGGCTGGCGCGATAAAGTGGCGGTGCGCGATCTCAGCGGCCGCTTCCCGAAGGGTTCATTGACTGCGGTAGTGGGTCCCAACGGTGCCGGAAAATCGACCTTGTTGCGAGGCATCATGGGCTGGGTCAGCCCTCTGGCAGGGCATATCCGGCTTGCGGGCCGGTCCAGCGACGGCCTGGCCTTCATGCCCCAGCAGGGCGACTTCGACCGCAGCTTCCCCATCAATACACGCGACTTTGTGGCCATGGGCGCATGGCGCCGCGTCGGCCCATGGCGCGGCTACGGACGTGCCGAGCGCGATCGCCTGGACGACGCGCTTCAGGCCGTCGGCTTGGCGGATTTCGGGCGCCGACCGCTGGCCACGTTGTCCGGCGGGCAGTTGCAGCGCGCGCTATTCGCCCGGCTGATGCTGCACGATGCCGGTACCTACATGCTCGACGAACCCTTTGCGGCAGTGGACCGTGCCACAACCGAAGACCTGCTGGAGCTCTTGATGCAATGGAACCGCAGGGACAAGACGGTGATCGTCGTGTTGCACGACCTTGATCTCGTGAGACAGCATTTTCCACAGACGCTCCTGCTTGCCGGCCAAGGCGTGGCCTGGGGTGAAACCGCCGAGGTGCTCACACCCGAAAACCTCCACCTGGCGCGCCACCTGTGCGCGGGAGACTACCTGTGAGCGGTCTTGAAGCGCTTTATCTTCCTTTCGTCGAGTTCGGCTTCATGCGCCGGGCGTTGGCCGGCTCAGCCGCGTTGGCCCTGGCCGCCGGGCCCTTGGGGGTTTTCCTGATTCTGCGGCGCATGAGCCTGATGGGCGACGCCATGGCCCACGCCATTCTGCCCGGGGTGGCGGTGGGCTTTCTGACGGCGGGCCTGTCGATCACCGCCATGACCATCGGCGGCATGATCACCGGCCTGGTCGTCGCCTTGCTCGCTGCGGCGGTGGCGCGCCTGACGCCGCAGCGGGAAGACGCCAGCTTCGCCGCCTTTTACTTGGTGTCGTTGGGCGTCGGGGTACTGCTCATTTCGCTGCGCGGCAGCAACATGGAGCTCATCCATGTGCTCTTTGGTACCGTGCTGGGTCTGGACAATGCGGCCCTGCTTCTAGTGTCGGCCACTGCCAGTGTGACGCTGCTGGTGCTGGCCCTGATTTTTCGACCGCTGGTGCTGGAGTGCCTGGATCCCCTGTTCCTGCGCAGCGAAAGTCGTATGGGCCCGATCGTACACATACTCTTTCTGCTCTTGCTGGTCATGACGCTGGTCTCGGGCTTTCAGGTGCTGGGAACCCTCATGGTGGTGGGCATCATGATGTTGCCGGCGGCCGCCGCGCGCTTTTGGGCCGTGTCCGTGGGGGGGCAAATGGCCCTGGCCGCGGTCAGCGGTGCGCTGGCTTCTTATGCAGGCCTGCTCTTTTCGTACTACGCCAACGTCCCCGCCTCTCCGGCGATTATTTTATGCGCCGGAATCGTGTATTTTCTCTCTGTCGCCTTTGGCGTGCAGGGGGGGCTCTGGCAGGTCGCCAGGCAGGCCCGCGCCCGCAGCCTGCGGCTTTCCCGAATCCCGGAGCGTGACTGATGTCCTCGAACAAGAACCATGGGCTGCGACGCGTCAACGTGCGCAGGCGGTCACTGCTCCGTGCCGCAGGCGGTGCGTTGGCGCTGCTCTCCATGAGCGGACACGCCGCGACTCGCGAACGCTTGCGGGTGGTGGCGACTTTCTCCATTCTGGGAGACATGGTGCGGGAGATCGGGGGAGAACGTGTGGCGGTGACCACCATCGTCGGTCCCAATAACGATGCCCATCGTTTCGAACCCACACCGCAAGACGCAAAGGCCGTACACGAGGCCGCCGTCCTGGTACTCAACGGGCTCGATTTCGAAGCCTGGCTCCCTCGCCTGCTCGAAGCGGCTGATTTCAAGGGCGAGCAGGTGCTGGCCAGCCAGGGAGTGGCGGTTCGCCGTCTGGACGGCGGCGCACACAGCCACGAAACTCACGGCGACGCGCATCAGCATGGGTCCGGGCACGCGCACCGGCACGACGCCGGGCACGAACACCGGCATGAACGCGGGCACGGACATGCCGCGGAGACGGGCGGAGAAGACGGCGCGCATGATCACGGCGATACCGATCCGCATGCCTGGCAGGACCTTTCCAACGGCATGATATACGCCCGCAATATCGCGGCCGGTTTATCTCGCGCGGATCCTCGCAACGCGAGCTACTACGAAGGGCGGGCTGCCGGCTATGTGGCGCGCATGAAGACTCTCGACACCGAGGTGAAGGCCGCCATTGCAGCCATCCCTCCGGCGCATCGCAAGGTCGTGACCTCGCACGATGCGTTCGGCTATTTCGGCGACGCCTATGGCATCGAGTTCATCCCGATCGCAGGGCTGTCCAACCAAGCGGAGCCGTCCGCCCGCGATGTCGCCGGCATTATCCGCATCGCTCGCGATGAAAAGGTGCGCGGCGTGTTCATCGAAAACATGAGCAGCCCACAACTGGCCCGCCAGATCGCTCGAGAAAGCGGCGCCATCATGGGCGGGACGCTCTATGCCGACGCACTCAGCCCACCCGATCAACCGGCCGCCACCTATCTGGGCATGTTCAGCTGGAACGCGGGGCGCCTGGTGTACGTGCTCAAGGCGGCGACTGACCGCTGAATTCAGCCTGGATCGGTCTTGCGACCGGCCCGGGGGTGCGCCTTGTCGTAGGCCTGCGCCAGGTGTTGGAAGTCCAGCCGGGTGTAGATCTGGGTCGTCGAGATATTGGCATGTCCCAGCAGTTCCTGCACGGCGCGCAAGTCCTGAGCGGATTGCAACAAATGGCTGGCGAAGCTGTGTCGAAGGCTGTGGGGGTGTACGTGTACGGGCAAGCCGGCGCGCACGGCGAGGTCGGCCAGCTGCTGCTGTACGACACGCGGTGAAATGCGCGCGCCCCGTGCGCCGAGAAACAGAGCGGCGGCTGCATCCGCATCTCGAGGCGGGCTGCGTTCAAGCTCGCACCGATGCTGCAGCCATTGCCGAAGCGCCTCGAGGGCCTTGCCTCCCAACGGGACGCTGCGCGACTTGCCGCCCTTACCGCGTACGATGGCCTCGGCGGTATCCATGTCTATCCAGCTTTCCGATTGATGGCCGCCGTCCCGGGTGTGACGCCAGTCCAGGCTGACCAGTTCGGCCAGGCGCAAGCCACTGGAATAGAGCACTTCGAACATGGCCTGGTCGCGCCATTCGACGGCCGTGGCGGGAGGGGGCAGGCCGCTGCGATCCAGCAGGGACTGGGTTTGATCCACGGAGAGCGCTTTAGGCAGCGAGCGCCCCGACTTGGGGGCTTTGATGCCGGCGACGGGATTGACGGACAGCCCGGCACGCGGCACCCACCAGGCGTAAAAGCCGCGCCAGGCGGACAGCATGCGTGCCAGGCTGCGGGGATGGTGCCCGGCGCCGTGCAGGCGCGCGACGGCCTGGCGCACATGTCCTTCCGCAAGCTGTTCCAGTGGGAGCGCGCCCAGGTGGGCGCACAAGAGCAGCAGATCACGCCGGTAACCCGCCAGCGTGTGAACGGAATAGCGGCGCTGGCTGCCCAGAACGTCGAGCCATTCGACCATAGGCGCGGGCAGCGTGTTCATGCTCAGGCCATGTCGGATGCCGCCAGATCCGGCAGACGCTGCAAGCCGGCGGAAGCCAGGCGCCCGATGGTTTCGAGATAGTCGGTGGCCATGTCGCTGGTGAAGCGGCCAGCGTCTTCTGAGCCCATCACCAGCATGCCGAATGCATTACGGCCGCCTTCCGGCCGAAGGGCAATGCAGGCGATCGACTGCATGCCCGGTTCCAGCCATTCCGTGGCTGGACTGGCTTGCGCGGGGCCGCAATAGGGCGCGGCCTGAGCCGAGGCGTATTGCCGGATGGCGTCGCCCATATCCTGCACATAGGGTGCGGGGCCCTCTTTGTCCCACAGGCGCAGCACGACCGCCGGCATTTCAAAGAGGCCCTGGAGGCGCTCAATGATGAGCGCGGGCAAGGCCTGTGCATCGTCTTCGGCGAGCATGTCGCAGCACCATTGCATGAGCTGCTTGCTGATACGCTCGTTGCCGCTGGCGTTATGCAGCAGTCCGGCGAGCTTCCATTCCAGCTCCTTGCAGCGGTTGCGCAAGGTAAGGATCTGACGTTCTCCCAGCGAGATGGCCCGGGTTTCATGGGGGTGGGGCACGCGCAGCTCGGCAAAAATCTGAGCATGTTCCTGAAAGAATTCCGGGTTCGACTTCAGGAAGAGGGCGACCTCCTCAGGCGTCGGGGTCTGGTGAGTCATGGGGGGTAGATCCTCGCGGTAAAAAGGGTTACGAGCGGGCCCGTTGCCGGCGCACCAGTTCGTTGATGTCGACACTGCCGTGGAACACGGTGGCGGCCGGCCCCGTCATGCGCAGCTGCCCCGCCTCCCAGCAGATTTCCAACGGTCCGCCGCGAGTATGGACGCACACGGGGGAGTCGAGCAAGCCCCGGCGTATGCCCGCTACGACGGCGGCGCAGGCGCCTGTCCCGCAAGCCAGGGTTTCGCCCGCCCCGCGCTCATAGACTCGCAGGCGGATGGTATGGCGGTCGATCACTTCCATGAAGCCGGCGTTCACGCGTTGTGCGAAGCGTTCGTGCGATTCGATGTAGCGCCCGGCATCTTCCACTGGAGCCTGTTCGATGTCGTCTACCACCTGGACGGCATGAGGATTGGAAATGCCGACGAGGGAGAGCCGGGCGACTGAGCCGCCGGGCGTGGGCAGGTGCCACAAGGTGTCGACTCCGGCGGTGGAGGATTCCAGACCTGCCGTGTCGAATCCGGCGGCTTCCGGGCCGTGGCGGGTCTGGCCCATGTCGACGGTGACATCGCCTGACTCAGACTCATACAGGGTGATCAGACCCGTGGCGATCTCGGCGCGTAAGGGGTTGCGGCGCGAGAGCCCGTGTTCATGAACGAAACGCACGAAGCAGCGCGCGCCATTGCCGCAGTGCTCGACTTCGCTGCCGTCGGCGTTGAAGATGCGGTAACGGAAATCGGCTTCCGGATGCGATGGCGCTTCGACCAGCAGGACTTGATCGGCCCCGATGCCGAACCGGCGGTCCGCCAGCGCACGGGCGCGTTCGGCGGTCATGTCAATGGGCTGGCTCATGCCGTCGAGCACGACGAAGTCGTTGCCGTTGCCCTGCATTTTCGTGAAGGTCCACATGATGCGTTTCATTATAAAGAGGAGCCCGTGACAGACGCATCGGCGCAGGTATCGCTGGGTCGGGGGCGCTATCTGAGCGGTACGTCAATAGAAGCGGGCTTCCCCTTCGGGCCGGGTCTTGTAGCGGCGATGCACCCAGTAATATTGAGCGGGAGCTTCGCGAACGCGCTCTTCGATCAGGTGGTTGACGCGGGCGGTCGCCTCTTCCAGGCTGGCTTCACCCGGGAAATCCGCCAGCGGAGGCATGACCGTCACGTGATAGTGGCCGGTCGTCGCATCCAGGCGGCTGATGATGGGTACGACGGCCGCGTCGAAATTCTTGGCTATCTGTGCAGTGGTGAGCAAGGTGGCGGCGGGCACACCAAAAAAGGGTACGAAGGCGGCGCCCGTCGTCCCCCAATCCATGTCCGGCAGGTAGTAGATGGGCACGCCGTTGCGCAGCTGTCGGATGAGCCCGCGCACGCCATCGTGGCGGCTGACCAGGTGGACCGTATTGAATCGGCTGCGGCCCTCGCGCACGATCTGGTCGACGGCTTCATCGCTCTGGCGCGTGTACATGGTGGCGGATTCGCGCAGGAAGAGCGTGAGCCGGGTGGCCGCCGCATCCAGGCCGACGAAATGTGGCGCTAGCAAAATGATGCGGCGTTGCGACTTCAGCAGGGTGTCCAGATGCTCGAGCCCTGAAATGGAGATGGTGTCCAGGATGGCGTCAGTGGACCCGAACCAGCACAGGCCGCGGTCCACCACGGATTGCGCCAGTAGGTGAAAGTGTTCGCGCAGCCAATGCTCTCGATCTTGCGGGGAACGCTCGGGAAACGCCAAGGCCAGATTGCATCGCACGATGTGGGCGCGTGACCGCATGAGGCGTGGCGCGAGCCCGCCCAGCACCCGCGCCCAGCGGCGGCGGCTGCGGAACCCGCAACGCCCGAAATACGCGAACAGGGCGCGCAGGAGATTAAGCTTATTGAAGGTCATGCGGGAAGGGAACTCGGCTGCCGCGGGGCGTCTGATGGAATTTTGTACCGGTTGTAGCTCCAGAGATATTGCTCCGGAAAGCGTCGGATGAGAGCTTCCATGTTCTGATTGATGAGAGCGGCGAGTTCGGCCGGCTCGGCAGGCAGCGGCTCCGGCAGCCTGACATAATGCATGCGCCAACCCTTACCGTTCGCCAGCCGCTCACCGGCAGTGAGAATAACCGCCACGCCGGCCTGACGGGCCAGTTTTCCTGCGAGCGTCATGGTCAGGGCGGGGCGGCCGAAGAAAGGTGCCCACACGCCGTCGCCGCTGCTGGGCACCTGGTCGGGCAACATGCCGACGGCCTCGCCGCGCTTGAGAGCCCGGACAAACTCCCGCACGCCCTGCATATTGGCCGGTACTGCGCGCAGGCCCGAGATGTTGCGTGCCTGTTCCATGGCCGGCTCCAGCCCGGCATGCCGTGGGGGGCGGTACATGACCGTGATGGGTCCGTACTTCACCATGTGGCGAGCGGTGATTTCGAAGCAGCCCAGGTGCGGAGTCAGGTAGAGAATGCCGCGCCCTTCGTCCAGGGTGGCTTCCACCATGGGGTCGTTGCTGCCGTCGACGCGCTTCAGGCATTTTTCGGTTTGCAGCCAGACTTTGGGCGTCTCCATGATCATGGCGCCGGCCTCGCCCGCCGCACGGCGCGCGAAGGCGGGATCGGTGTACCCGGCGTGTCTCGCGTTGGACCGCAGGCGATCACGGTAGCGGCCCGGCACTGCATAGATGCAGCGACCCAGAAACCGGCCCAAACCGTGTAGAACCGGAAGCGGCAGCCAGGCCAGCATCCGGATCAGTACCAATACCATGTACGCCAAAACCCTGTTGCCTATCGTGTTGAATGAGAGAAAAACCGTATTTTCGCTTAAAATACAGTCTATCGCTGAGTTAACCGACAACTTGCGGAGCGATGGCGCCCTGAACAGGTCGCGAAACAAACCGCTAAAGCGTCGCGCCCTGAGTACACTGCCCGAGCAGGTAGATAGGTGCAACGCAGCCGTCCAACCTCTGCTGGCCCGTTCCAGTGCTACTACAGGAAAAACCGCTGTGGCAAAGAACAGTGAATTTCTCTTTACCTCCGAGTCCGTCTCCGAAGGCCACCCCGACAAGGTCGCCGATCAAATCTCCGACGCCGTCCTTGACGCCATCTTCACCGAAGACCCCGAGGCGCGCGTAGCAGCCGAAACGCTATGCAATACGGGTCTGGTCGTGATGGCCGGTGAAATCACCACCACCGCCAATGTCGATTACATCCAGATTGCGCGCGACACCATCCGGCGCATTGGCTACGACAACACTGAATTCGGTATCGACTACAAAGGCTGCGCGGTGCTTGTGGCTTACGACAAGCAGTCGCCCGACATTGCCAGGGGCGTGGATCGCAGCCCTGAAGAGCGCCTGAACCAGGGTGCGGGTGATCAGGGTCTGATGTTCGGCTATGCCTGCGACGAAACCCCCGATCTCATGCCGGCACCGATCTGGTATGCCCACCGTTTGGTGCAGCGCCAGAGCGAGCTGCGGAAAGACGGCCGCCTGCCTTGGCTGCGACCGGACGCCAAGTCGCAAGTGACTTTCCGCTATATCGACGGCCGTCCCGTCGAGGTCGATACGGTCGTGCTGTCGACGCAGCATGCGCCTGACATCTCGCAGGACGACATCCATGAAGCGGTCATCGAGCACATCATCAAGCCGGTGATTCCTGAAGGCCTGCTCACATCCAAGACCCGTTTTCTGGTGAACCCCACGGGAGTGTTCGTCATAGGCGGGCCGCAGGGCGACTGCGGCCTGACGGGCCGCAAGATCATTGTCGATACCTACGGCGGCGCCTGCCCCCATGGCGGGGGCGCCTTCTCCGGCAAGGATCCTTCCAAGGTCGACCGTTCGGCCGCTTACGCGGCGCGCTATGTGGCGAAGAACATCGTCGCCGCCGGCCTTGCGCGCCAGTGCCAAGTGCAGGTGAGCTACGCCATCGGCGTGGCCGAGCCGATCAATATCACGGTCTATACGGAAGGCACAGGCGTCATTCCCGACGAGCAGATCGCGCGTCTCGTGCGCGAAAACTTCGACCTGCGTCCGCGCGGCATCATCGAAATGCTCGACCTTCTTCGTCCCATTTACGCCAAGACCGCCGCATACGGCCATTTTGGGCGGCCTGAGCCCGAATTCAGCTGGGAAGCCACCGACAAGGTGCAAGTGCTGAAGCAGGCCGCCTGAGCGCCTTTTAATTGGCGCTCAGATGTGCAATGAAGTTGTCCAGGATGCGCAAGGCATGGTGCCTGCGCCGGACGGCGTAAACATCGCCCGCGGGCATGGCGTCGGACAGTCTGGCCGTCTGGACGCCCGCCATGTGCGGGGTGGTGGACTCGGGCACGAGCGCAACGCCCAGGCCCGCCGCCACCAGCCGTAGCTGCGCGGGAATCTCTACGACATGTTGGGCCACTTGCGGTGAATAGCCGGCTGCAAGGCAGGCGCCGTGAATCTTCTGGGCGAAGACCGATGATTCCGGCCGAAGCAGCACAAAGCGCTCATGGCGCAGGTCTTCCAGAGAGATCACGGGCTTTTGCAAGGGCGGGTATCCCGTTGGCATTGCCACGACGACCGGGTCCTTCCAAAGGCGGGTCGAGTACAGCGTCTCATCGTTGATTTCGCTGCGTGAGATGCTGGCGTCCAGCCGGCCACGCCTCAGAACTTCGAGCTGCGTGACCGGTTGCATCTCATGCAGCACGATCGAGATGTCAGGAAACTGCAGCGTATGGCTGCGAATGCGGTCAGGCAGCAGACTGTGGAAATGCGAGCCCGACAACCCGATGTCGATGTGTCCGGCAAGCCCTTGTTCGACTGCCTGCGTACGGGCGACGGCATCGTCCAGGTGACCCAGCGTGTCCATGATGCGTTGCTGGAACATGCGGCCGGCTTCCGTAAGTTCCACCTTGCGACTGTTCCGGTGGAACAGCTGCACCTTCAGTTCATCTTCGAGTTGGGAAATCTGCACGCTCAGGGGCGGCTGAGAGATGTTCAGCCGCGCGGCCGCCCGGGTGAAATTGAGTTCTTCAGCGAGGGCGAGGAAATATCTGAGTTGCCGGAGTTCCATCTGGCTATTCTCTTCACGAATAGATCTAGTGTTATTTGATATTGGAGAATATCACTCCTTTCTTGAATAATCGACGCTTAACGATGCGGCCTTTCTCTACTAATCATGGCGCCGCGACCAGGAGACGATTCATGCGTATGTTCTTGAAAACCGCTGTGGCATCCGCCGTGATGTGCGCATCGGCGCAGGCCTTGGCCTTCCCTAATCAACCAGTGAGCCTTGTCGTACCCAATCCGCCCGGCGGTCTGGTGGATACCTCGGCCAGGCTGGTGAGCGATGCCTTCGCGAAGGTGCTTGGCGGCACCGTTGTCGTGGAAAACAAGGACGGCGGCAGCGGCAACATCGCGTACCGTCAGGTCTCACGCTCAAAACCCGACGGGCACACCCTGTTGGTGTCCTACTCGGCGTACCACGTCGGCAACCCCGCGCTGACGCGCAACCTGCCTTGGCAGCCGGCCGACTTCGCGCCGGTGGGTCTGATCACGATTTCCACCAACGTCGTTGCCGTTCATCCCTCGATTCCCGTGGACTCGCTGAAGGGTTTGACGGAGCATCTGCGCGCGTCGCCCGGCAGCGTGAACTATGCGTCTCAAGGTGTGGGTTCGCTCTCCCATATCGGAACGGAGATCTTCAAGCAGCAGACCTCGACGGACATCACCCACATTCCGTACCGCGGTTCAGGCGCTGCGATTCAGGACGTCGTGGCCGGCAACGTGCAGCTCTTCATCACCACGCCGCCGTCCGTGATGGGCTATGTCCAGAGCGGACAGCTGAAGGGCCTGGCGGTCACCGACGACAAGCGTCATCCCATGCTGCCAGATGTCCCCACCACGGCAGAAGCCGGCCTGCCCGACTTCCAGCTGAACGCCTGGGTCGGCATTTTTGCACCGCGTGATACCCCAGCAGATGTGCTGGCGCAATTGTCCAAGTCGCTGGAGCAGGCGGTGAACGACCCCGTCGTCAAGCAGCGCGCTGCCGGCGCGGGCATCGAAGCACGCTTCGAGGCGCCGGAGGTGCTGCAGGCACGCGTCGACAGCGAACTGAAATACTGGGCCGATACCGTGCAAGCGGCCGGCGTCCAGGCGGAGTAAAGGGGGGCAACCCCATCTAGGAGTAGTGATGAGCAGTTCGAACACCCGGGCCTTTCGTATCGGCCAGATCGTCCCCAGTTCCAACACGACGATGGAAACCGAGATTCCTGCAATGTTCCGACGCAGGGAGTCTTTGTTCGCCGAGCGTTTCACCTTCCATTCCAGCCGCATGCGCATGAAGCAGGTTACGGCCGAAGAGCTGACGGCGATGGATCGCGATTCCGATCGTTGTGCTCTGGAGCTGTCCGATGCGCGCATGGATGTTCTGGGCTATGCCTGCCTGGTCGCCATCATGAGCCAGGGCCTGGGCTACCACCGCGTGTCCGAAACCCGTCTGCACAGCGTGACGAAGGACAACGGCGCGCCCGCGCCGGTGGTTTCCAGCGCCGGCGCACTGGTGGACGGCCTGCACGCCATGGGTGCGAAGAAGGTGTCGATACTGACACCTTACATGAAGCCCCTGACGCAACGTGTGGTCTCGTATATCGAGCATGAAGGGATCGCCGTGCACGACAGTCTTTCGCTTGAGATCCCCGACAACCTTGAAGTCGGCAGGCAGGATCCGCTGGCGCCAGCCCAGCATGTTGAGCGTCTGGACACCACGGGTGTGGACGTCGTGGTCTTGTCTGCCTGCGTACAGATGCCTTCGCTGGAATCCATACAGCGCGTCGAAGACCGGCTCGGCCTGCCCGTCGTGTCCGCCGCCGCGGCCACCGTCCATGCCATGCTCAAGGCGCTTGGGCTGGAACGACGCGTTCCCGATGCCGGCGCGCTTCTGTCCGGTCGTTATTGATCGCGCTCGATTTCCATTATCATGGGTCGGACATGACCGACACCACACAAGCAAGCAGAGGCCAGCGTTTCGTGGCCACCGACACGCCCTGCGTGGGCGTGTGCTCCACCCTTTACGACGACATCTGCCGCGGCTGCGGCCGTACGGCCGCTGAAGTATCCAACTGGGTCTTCTTCAACGAGGACGAGAAACGGGCGGTGTGGGAACGCATCACTGCACAGGGCTATCCGCGGCGCGCAGCTCGCTCCGAATAAGCAGGCCCGCCGTATCCGACGGCTGCTTCCCATGAAAGTGCGTTAAAATACTCGCTTCCTGAGGGGCGCTGCAACGGTGAATCCACCGCTAGGCTCAGGGACTTCCTGCACAGTTTCAACGGCGCTCATCGTCACCCGTCCGGGGACAGATGAGCGAGCAGCCGCCAAGCGCGGCGCCATTTGCACCGGCACGGGTTTATTGGGGCTTGAACCATGAACTCTGTTGCTGACACCGTTTTTTCCGACTACAAAGTTTCCGACATCGCACTGGCCGACTGGGGCCGGCGCGAGATCGCCATTGCCGAGACCGAAATGCCGGGCCTCATGGCTGTGCGCGAGGAGTACGCCGCCGCCCAGCCGCTGAAGGGCGCGCGCATCGCCGGCAGCCTGCACATGACTATCCAGACCGCCGTGCTGATCGAAACGCTCAAGGCGCTGGGAGCTGAAGTCCGCTGGGCGTCGTGCAACATCTTCTCCACGCAGGACCATGCCGCAGCGGCCATTGCGGCCGGCAACACGCCTGTGTTCGCCATCAAGGGCGAAACGCTGACGGAATACTGGCAGTACACCCATCAGATCTTCGATTGGCCCAATGACCAGCACGCCAACATGATTCTCGACGACGGCGGCGACGCCACGCTGCTGCTGCACCTGGGTGCCCGCGCCGAGAAGGACATTTCCGTGCTGGACAAGCCCGGCAGCGAAGAAGAGCGCGTGCTGTTCGCCTCCATCCGCGAGAAACTGGCCGTTTCGCCTGACTGGTATTCCACGCGGCTGGCCGAGATCCGCGGTGTGACCGAAGAAACCACCACGGGTGTGCACCGTCTCTACCAGATGTCGCAGAAGGGCGAACTGGCCTTCCCGGCCATCAACGTGAACGACTCCGTCACCAAGTCCAAGTTCGACAATCTGTATGGCTGCCGCGAGTCGCTGGTCGACGGCATCAAGCGCGCCACGGACGTCATGGTGGCCGGCAAGATCGCAGTCGTATGCGGCTTTGGCGACGTCGGCAAGGGTTGCGCGCAGGCGCTGGCCGCATTGCGCGCCCAGGTATGGGTGACCGAAGTCGACCCTATCTGCGCGCTGCAAGCCTCGATGGAAGGCTATCGCGTCGTGACCATGGAAGAAGCCGCGGACAAGGCAGACATCTTCGTCACCGCCACGGGTAACTATCACGTGATCACGCGCGAGCACATGGAGCGCATGAAAGACCAGGCTATCGTTTGCAACATCGGGCACTTCGATAACGAGATCGACGTTGCCGGCATCGAGAACCTGCAATGGGAAGAGGTCAAACCGCAAGTCGACCACATCATCTTCCCCTCCGGCCGCCGCATCATTCTGCTGGCGAAGGGCCGCCTGGTGAACCTGGGCTGCGCAACGGGACACCCGTCCTTCGTGATGTCGGCTTCCTTCACCAACCAGACCATCGCTCAGATCGAACTATTCACGCGGGGCGACCATTACAAGACCGGGCAGGTCTATGTATTGCCGAAGCGCCTCGATGAAAAGGTCGCGCGCCTGCACCTGAAGAAGCTCGGCGTCAATTTGACGGAGCTGCGTCAGGACCAGGCCGATTACATCAACGTGCCGGTTGAAGGCCCCTTCAAGCCGGCGCACTACCGTTACTGAGGTCGCCATGGGACTCTTACTGGTCTGGATACTCAATGCAGTTGCGTTGCTGGTCGTCGCCTACCTGCTGCCCGGCATCACCGTGGCGTCCTTCGGCTCAGCGCTCATTGCGGCGCTGGTGCTCGGGCTGCTGAATACACTGGTCAAGCCGGTGCTGGTGCTGCTGACGCTGCCGATTACGGTTGTGACCCTGGGTCTGTTCCTGCTGGTGCTCAATGCACTGGTGTTCTGGTTCGCCGGTTCCATTCTGAAGGGTTTTCAGGTGGCGGGCTTCTGGTGGGCGCTCGCAGGCGCCCTCATCTATAGCCTGATTTCCGGCTTGCTTTCGAGGTTGCTGTTGCAATGACGGGTGGTAAATCAATCAGTCTGGAATTTTTCCCTCCACGCGATGAGGCGGCGCGCGCCAAGCTGGCGGAAGCCGCCAGCACGCTGGCGGCGCGGGATCCCGCCTACGTCAGCGTCACTTATGGCGCGGGCGGCTCCACCCGTAGCGGGACGGCCGACACGGTCGGCCTCATGCAATCACTGGGTTGCGATACGGCGCCGCACCTGTCCTGCATTGGTTCTACACGCAGCGAACTCACTGAAATACTGGACGGCTATCGCGAGCAAGGCATACGCCGCATTGTCGCACTGCGCGGCGACCTGCCTTCGGGCATGGGCCGGTATCCGGGCGAGGTCCACTACGCCGATGAACTGGTCAGCTTGATACGCGAGCACAGCGGCGACTGGTTCCATATCGAAGTGGCGGCCTACCCCGAGGTCCATCCTCAGGCGGGCAGCGCCTCCCGTGACCTGGAGCATTTCGTGGGTAAGGTGAAGGCGGGCGCCGATGCCGCCATCACGCAGTATTTCTTCAACGTTGATGCCTATTTCGACTTCGTCGACCGGGCGCAGGCACGCGGCGTGGACATCCCCATCGTGGCGGGCATCATGCCCATCACGAACTACACGCAGCTCGCGCGGTTTTCCAATATGTGCGGGGCGGAAATCCCGCGCTGGCTGCAAGCGCGGCTTGCGGACTTCGGCGACGACAAGGCGTCGTTGCGGGCATTCGGGGCGGACTTCGTAGCGGACATGTCGCGGCGGCTGCTCGAACAGGGCGCGCCGGGGCTGCACTTCTACACGCTCAATAACGCTGACGCCACCCTGGCGGTATGGGACCGGCTGTCTCAGGCGTGATTGCCGCGCTTTACAGTGACGGCGCCGGTACGGCCCAGCCCTTGTCGGTCAGTATGCCGTCCAGCCTCACATCGTGAGGCTGTGGCTGGTGCCCCATGCCGCTCAAGTCGCCGGCGGCCCACGCAATGCCAATGGTCACGAAGCGGTGGCCTGAGTCCTTCAGGGTGGCAAGACTGCGATCATAGTAGCCGCCGCCGTAGCCCACACGATCGCCGTGGCGCGTGTAGCCCAGCGTGGGCACCAACACGATGTCGGGCAGCGGCGCCGGCCCGCTCACCGGTTCCTGGATCCCGTACGCGCCGTCGCGCATGGGGGCATCGGGATCCCACAGGTGGAACGCCAGCGCAGCGCCACTGCGCTCCACGACCGGCAGCGATACCCGGTAGCCGTCTTCTTCAACCCACTGGCGCAAAAGCGGCAGGAGCTGCGGCTCTTCGGGCATGGACCAAAAAGCGGCGATGTTGCGCGGCAAAGGTTTTCCTTCTTCGCGCAGACGCGTGACGTTGGTGGCCAGCCAAGTGTAGAGCCGGCCGCGAATCAGCAAGCCGCCGCGGTTGCTGTCCAGCGGATTCTGCGCAGCCCGCAGCGCCTTGAGTCGCGTGCGCAGTGGGACTGCGTTATTCTCTTTATTCTCGTTCATGGCGGTGTCAGGTAGGAAGGATCCAAGATGATAGCCAATAGGCCAATGTATCAGCAAACCGTGGCCACGGGCCGCACGCTGGCTCCGATGAGCAGGCGGGGAGTCGCCCTGTTTGCCTGCGTTGCCGGCCTGGCGGGCTGTTCGGTTCCCGAATCCGAACAACAGGCCGGCCTGGGCCTCGTCATGGGCCGCGTCGATCTGCGCCAGAGTCTGGTGGCAGAAAGGGCGGCCGGCAACGCCTTGGCGGCGCCCGCTTTGCCCGGCACTCCGGCCTCGGAGCCCGTGCGCCTGATTGTGCCGCCTGAAGCGCGCGAAGCCGTCGTGCAGGCGCGCGCCGCCATGCAGGCCAAGCAATGGGATCGCCTCAGCACGCTCATTCCACAGGCGGATCGCGATCCGGTACTCGGGTCGTATGCGCGCTACTGGCTGCTGCGCCAGCGGCTGCAGGACACGACCCAGCCCATACCGGAGCAGGATATCCAGGCCTTTTTCGAGCGTAACCGCGATGCCTATCTGGCTGACCGTCTGAAGGGCGAATGGGTGGTGGCGGCGGGGCGCGCGGGCGACTACGAACAGGTTCTGGCGCTGGCCCCCGTGCAGGCCACGAACTCCCAGATCACCTGCACCACGCTCATGGCCGAGCATATGAGCGGGCGCAAGATCAGAGCGGGCGACGCCGTCGACGCCTTCCAGCCCGGCGCTGCCTGCTGGAGCATGCTCGATCAGTTCTACGAGCGCCGTGTTGTAGGTTGGAACGACATTCAGGGACTATTGCGGGCCTCGCTGGAAACCAACCGCCACCAGAACTCGCGGCGGCTGGCGGCCATCATGTTCGACGGCGCCCAGATGCGGGACTACACCGCGCTCATGGACGACCCTCGCAAGTGGTTGCAGGGGCGCCAGCCGCCGCGCAGCCCCGCCGAAATGGAGCTTGTGTCGATCGCACTGTCGCGTATGGCATACGGCGACAAACGACTTGAAAACGCGGCATGGGTTGAAAACCAATGGGCCGGCGCGCTTCCACGCCCGTACATGGAGTGGGTCTGGAGCCAGTTCGGCCTGGTCGCGGCGTTGAATGTCGAGCTTGACGCGGCCCGTTGGTATCGCAAATCGGGCGGCTTCCGCATGACGGACTACAATCATGCCTGGCAGGTGCGAGCCGAGCTCCGCCAGCCTGCTGTGGACTGGGACCAGGTTGCCAAGGCGGTACGCCGCATGTCGGCGCAGCAGGCCGCGGAACCGGTGTGGGTCTATTGGTATGCACGGGCGCTCAAGGCCTTGGGCAATGAGAAAGCCGCTGTCGAACATTACCGTAGCATCGCTCATGACCTGAGCTTCTATGGCCAGCTGGCCAGTGAAGAGCTCGGTGGGCCCCAAGCGCTGCCGCCGGCCCCCGCCGCATTGCGGGCCGACGAACTGGAAGCCGCCCGTAAACACGCCGGCCTGCAGCGTGCAGTCGCCTTGTTCGAACTGGGCTGGCGCCCGGAAGCCGTTCCGGAATGGAATTTCAACCTGCGCGGCATGAATGATCGGCAGCTGCTCGCTGCGGCCGAACTCGCCCGCGAGAAGCACATCTACGATCGTGTGGTGAACACTTCTTTGCTTACCGAACGCGAGATCGATCTCACTCAGCGTTTCATCGCTCCTTTCTCAGGCCAGGTGTCGCAAAAAGCGCGTGAAATCAATCTGGATCCGGCTTGGGTGTATGGCCTGATCCGCCAGGAGTCGCGTTTCATCACCGATGCGCGCTCCCGCGTCGGGGCGTCGGGGCTGATGCAGCTCATGCCGGCGACGGCGAAGTGGGTGGCCGGCAAGATCGGCATGAAGGACTTCCATCCTTCTCGCGTGAACGAGTTTGAGACAAATACCATATTGGGAACGAATTATCTGAGCATGGTGCTCAGCGATCTGAATGGGTCCGAAGTGCTGGCCACGGCCGGCTATAACGCCGGCCCGAGGCGACCCGTGCAATGGCGCTCGAAGCTGGCGGCTCCCGTCGAAGGTGCCATCTTTGCCGAAACCATTCCGTTCACTGAAACCCGGCTTTACGTGAAAAACGTGATGTCCAACGCTATCTATTACTCCACGCTCTTTACGGGTGAACCGCAATCGCTGAAGCAGCGGCTGGGTGTGGTCGCCCCCGCCGCCAATCGGAAGGTGGCGCTGCCGTGAATCGGCAGGCAGATGCGGCGCACGCGAAGCATCAGGGTCTGGCGCAAGACGTTGTGGCGCCTGCCCCGTCCGATCCGGCCGTCGAAGGCCTGCAGGCCTATGTCGTGGGCGGTGCGATACGCGATGCGCTTCTGAAGCTCCCCGCCGGCGACCGAGACTGGGTCGTGGTGGGCGCGACACCGGAAGACATGTCGGCGCGCGGCTTCATTCCCGTCGGGGGCGATTTTCCAGTGTTTCTGCATCCGCGCAGCAAGGAAGAATTTGCGCTGGCCCGTACCGAGAGAAAATCCGGCCGAGGGTACAGGGGCTTCACTTTCTACACTGGCGCCGACGTCACGCTGGAAGACGACCTGCAGCGTCGCGACCTCACCATCAATGCCATTGCGCAGCATGCAGACGGCAGGCTGGTCGACCCCTGCGGCGGGCTGCGCGACCTGGAAGATCGCGTATTGCGCCATGTGGGCGCGGCGTTCTCCGAAGATCCAGTCCGGCTCCTGCGCCTGGCCCGCTTCGCCGCTCGCTTCCCGGACTTCTCGGTTGCGCCCGAGACCCTGCAACAATCGATCGGCCTGGTGGAATCCGGTGAAGTCGATGCGCTGGTACCTGAACGGGTGTGGCAGGAGATCGCCAAGGGCCTGATGGCAGTCCGGCCCGGACGCATGGTCGAAGTGCTGGAGCACACCGGTGCGCTGCCGCGGGTCATGCCGCAACTCGTGTATACCGCAGAGATCGGGGCCGAGCTCGCCAGAGCCAGCGCTCAGGGTCTGCCACTGGCTTCCCGCTATGCGATTCTGTGTCGGCTGTCGCCGGAATCCGATGCGCTGAGCCACCGGATACGCGTCCCTACAGAGTGTGCGGTGCAAGCGACGCTGCTAAGAGCGCTGTTAGCGGGGCTTGATGCTCCCGACGCGGAGTCTGCTCTGGCGCTCATGGAACGCTGCGATGTACTGCGCAAGCCGGCTCGTTTCATTGAGTTGCTGAAGGCGGCCGCCTGCGTGCAGGAGCTCGATCTGGGCGCCTGGGAAGCGTGCATGGCGGCTGTGCGCAGCGTCGACGCCGGTGAGATCGCGGCGGCCTGTCACGACCGCCGCGGTATCCCGGCTGCAGTGAGGGCTGCCAGGCTGCAGGCGCTGCAAGCGGTCTACACCAGGGAGTGAGGCCCGCCCCCTATGCATATGGTGGCGTATCTACAAAGTGTCGCGTCTATCGCCGCGCGTAAAGCCGAGCAGGGGCGGTTCCATGCCCCGGCCCACCCCCAATACCTTGAACAATTCGCCCATTTCCGCTTCTGAAACAAGCCTTTGCACGGCGGAAAGGGTTGCCTGCGAGACTGGCGTGTCGGCGTCCGCCATCTGGCTTTGCAGCACTTCCGGCAGACCGGCATTCAATAGAAAGCGAGCTTGCGTGGTGTAGCCCAGCACATCCAGGCCCCCTTCGATTGCGGCGTCTGCCATGGCGGTGAAGTCGACATGGGCGGTAATGTCCTGGATCCCCGCCAGGACAAGCGCCTGGTCATGGCTGTGGTGACGAAAGTGGCACATCAGCGTGCCCGTCATCCGCTGAGGATGGTAGTACTCCCGGCCGGGAAAACCGTAGTCGATGAGCAAGGCCGCGCCGGCTTTCAGCCAAGCGCCCAGCTGGCGCACCCATGCCTCGGCTTGTAGATTGATTTCAGAGCGATAGCCAGGCAAGGCCGGCATCCGCAGGCTGACTCGGTCATGGAGCGTGGGGTCGGCCGGGCGCTCGGCCCAGCAGAATGGCGGGGTGCCCTCCGGCCGGGCGGACACGCCCAATTCCATGAGCGTGCCGGACTCATCCCAGCGGAAGAGGCTCACCGGCATGGCGTCAAGCACTTCGTTCGCGATCACGCAACCTTCGAAGGCTGCGGGAAGGGTGTCCAGCCATTCCACTTCGACCGACGCTGATAAAGGCGCGAGCCGCTCCGATTGACGCGCGGCAAGTTCGGCGGACAGTTCCAATATCTGGTAGCGGACAGGTATGCCGAGCTCCTGCAGCGCGGGAATCAGAGCGGAGGCAAGCGCGCCTGTGCCCGCGCCGAACTCCAGGACAGAGTGAGTGCCGGTCGACACGAGCACCTGCGCCACCTGTCGGGCCAATACCCGGCCGAACACCGGCGTCATTTCCGGCGCTGTGGTGAAATCGCCGCTGGGTGTATGGCTACCGAACTTTGTATTGCCGGCGGCATAGTATCCGAGGCCAGGCGCGTAGAGCGCCTCGCGCATCCAGGTCTCGAACGGTAAGAAGCCGCCCGGGGCCGTGCCCACACGATCAAGCAGATGGGCTTCAACTTGGCGGCTATGGGCCGCGCTGTCGCCGTCGGCTTCCGGCAAGCCCGCCGGAAGCCCGGGCTCGGGCAGGGAGGCGTTGTGTAGCGGGATCATTCAGGGCTCTTGGTGAGGCTCGCCGGCCGGTGGATCGGCTTTCCTGCGTTGCAATACGCGCAGGGCATTCGACATGGAAAGCAGAAACGCCACGAGCAAAGCCGCTATGATCGCCACGACATAATTGCCAAAGACGATCCATAGCGGCAGGGAAAGAATGAAGGCCAGCAGTAAGGGGCGGTTCAGAATCTGCTTCATCGCCCCCTACTATACCGCGCGCACTCAGGCGCGTGCGGCGCCTCGCTGCGGGCGGTCAGCCCTGTGCGACGCGGCGGGACGGTCGGCGCTGCGTGTGGTGGGGCGTGCCGGCCGGCCTGAAGCGGCGTCGGGACGCGGCTTGCGGTCGCTGGACCAGCCGGCCTTCTGGCCCGGCTTCCATTCCGGCTTGCCTTCCCACTTGCGCGCCGGGCGGCCTTCCGGCTTCCATTCGGACTTGCGTTCCGGACGGCCTTCAGGTTTCCATTCAGTCTTGCGCTCGGGGCGACCCTCGGGCTTCCACTCCGTCTTGCGGTCGGCTTTCCATTCCGGCTTCCACTCGCTCTTGTGCTCGGACTTCCACTCAGGCTTGCGGTCGCCGTGAGGACGGCTCTGACCATAGCCCTCGCGTCGGCCGCCCGACGGTGCGCCACGGTAGCCACCGCCGCCGCCCGGGCGCTTGCCGAAGCTGCGCTGAGCCCGGCGTTGAGGCTCCAGGCCTTCGATTTCCGACATCGGAATGCTGCGGCCGATGAAGTGCTCGATGCGACGGATCTTGTGACGTTCCGTATGCACGGCCAACGTGTAGGCCTGGCCGTTGCGGCCGGCCCGACCCGTACGACCGATACGGTGGACGTAGTCTTCGGCCTGCATGGGCAGGTCGTAATTGAAGGCGTGGCTGATGCCCTGCACATCGATGCCGCGTGCGGCGACGTCGGTAGCGACCAGGATACGCAGCTTGCCGCCTTGCAGCAGGCTCAGTGTGCGGGTGCGCTGGCGCTGATTCATGTCGCCATGCAGTGCAGCCGCGGCGTAGCCTTGTTCCGCCAGGTAACCGGCCAGATCGTCGGCGCCGCGCTTGGTCGCGGTGAACACGATGGCCTGATCCAGTTCGCTGTCGCGCAACAGGTGATCGAGCAGACGCAGCTTGTGGGAGCCATCGTCCGCATACAGCAGTGTCTGCGCGATGTTTTCATGGCGTTGCTTCTGGCCGGCCAGTTCCAGGCGCGAGGGGTTGCGCATCATGCGTGCAGCCAGTTGCGCCACGGTGCCGTCCAGCGTTGCGGAGAACAGCAGGGTCTGGCGCTCGGCGGGGATGCGTTCGATGATGGCTTCGATTTCTTCGATGAAGCCCATGTCGAGCATGCGGTCGGCTTCGTCCAGAACCAGGGTCTGCACGGTGGACAGATTGACACGCTTGGCTT
>JAEWFK010000030.1 GCA_023388835.1 Pseudomonadota bacterium
GACACGCAAGCCGCTCTGGTCACCATCAGCAAGGGCAACGAGAGCTGTCCCGTATCGTACCGGTGGGTCCTGCTGAAGGCCGACAGCTACCAGGTGTCGCCCGAGTTCGGCTCGTGTTCAGAACATATCAAGGTGAGCGCCGATTCCCGCAAATTGACCGTGCAGACGCCCAGCCGGGAAGCCCCCGGAGACCTGGACGTCTACGAGTATGACGGGAAGACGGTCAAGCGTCGGTCGAGCAAGGGTGTGAACGGGAAGAAATAGCCGCTTGCATGCGGCTCGGATTCGTGTACGGATTCGTCCACCTGGCGGCCTGCATGCCGCTCGGATGATTTAGGCGCGGGACAGTCCTCAGGGCTGTCCCGCATCCAAAATCATCCACACGCCCCTATGGCGCCGCAGGAGGTGCAGAACTCGCAGCCGTCTTTCTTGATGACGGTGTGGTTGCCGCACTCCTGGCACGGCTTGCCGGTCATGGCGGGTTGCGCGTGCGCAGCACGCGTGGGGACGGGTTCGTCGGCGACGACGCCCATGGCGTTGATCGGTTGGCCGTCTTCCGTAAGAATCCCCAGCATGGCATAGCGGTGAATGACCAGACGTGCAATATAGGCGACCGTGGACGGATAGTTCTCTTGACGGTCCGAACCCGGCACCCGCGCGAGGAAGTCGCCACGCGGCTCGGCATAGTTCAGCAGTTTGCGTAACTTCATGGCTATCCAGGCCGGATCGATCACGCGCATGTCCAGGCTGAGCAGCTTGCAGACGCCATCGAGGGCGACCGGGTGTTCGCCTGTCAGCCACATGCTGTATGGGCGGCGGCTGCCATCGGGCATTTGCAGTTCTTTCAGCATGAGCACGAAGTCGTCGCCCGTGGAAGGATTCCGGACGTCGGCAACCCATGCCAGCGTGCCGTCAGTGCCTGTCTTGGGCTCGCGCGGTGCAAAGAGGGCATGCAGAACGGGAGATGGATCGTCGTCGCGGTCTTCAAGCGCGCCAAGGTCGTTGTATCGCCACTCCACCAGTCGTGCCAGCGCCGCCGTGGCGCTGGGCACCTGCACTTGCTCGCCATGCGGCGGCATGGGCATGTTGAAGCCGTCGCCATAGGCGCGGGACAAGACCGACAGTTTCTTGCGCAGCCAGCCACGGTCATTGGCCCGCATGTCGGTGGACAGTGTTTTTGCGATGGCATCCAGGCCGCGTGGAGGTTGGCCGCCCAGCACCCATACTTCGAAGGGCACATTGGCCTGATCGGCCACTACAACGGCGAATTCGCCCTGCGGCGTATGGATAGTTTCGCTTACCCACCCGGCCGCACCGGCAGGGAGACTCGGGCGCGAGGGCCAGCGCAGCGAGGCCAGCGGCGGTGACTTCATGACTTCGGTCAACACCATGCGCTTGTCCTGCTCTGATAGCTTGATTGGTTCAGGGGTACTGGGGCTGGCATCCGTGCTTGCCGGAACGGACAGCACGGCGCCAAGGATATTGTTGGGCCGGTATGTGGTGATACCCTTCAACCCGCGGTGCCAGGCCTCCATGTAGAGGTCCTTGAAGTCCTCGTAGGGATAGTCTTCCGGGACGTTCACGGTCTTGGAGATGGCCGCATCGACAAATGGCGCCACAGCGGCCACCATCAGCATGTGGTCGAAAGCGGAAATGTCCAGAGCGCTGACGAAAGCTTCCGGCAGCTTGCCGGTGTCGCCGCCCATGGCGCGATAGACCCGGTAGGCGTGGTCTTCGACGGTGTATTCCTTCTTGCTGCCGTCAGGCATGCGCTTCAGGCGGCTGTAGAACCACGAAAACGCCGGCTCGATCCCGTTGGAGGCGTTGTCGGCAAATGCCAACGAAATGGTGCCGGTGGGCGCGATGGAGGTGAGGTGCGAGTTGCGCACGCCGTGTTCGCGAATCTTCTTCTTCAGCGCTTCGGGCAAGCGCGATGCAAAGCCGGCAGAAAGATACTTGTCGGCATCAAACAGCGGGAACGCGCCGCGCTCGCGAGCCAACTCAACGGAAGACTCATAGGCGGCATCGCGCATTTCTTCCGCCATGCGGGCGGCCAACTCGCGGCCTTCCTCGCTGTCGTAGCGCAGGCCGAGCATAATCAGCGTGTCGCCCAGCCCGGTGAAGCCCAGGCCCAGACGGCGCTTGGCGTCGGCTTCACGTTTCTGTTCTTCAAGCGGCCACTTTGTGGCGATGAGCACGTTATCCAGCATGCGTATCGCCAGCTTCGTGGCCTTGCGCATTTCCTCGTAATCGAAGCCGGCCTCGTCGGTGAATGGCGCGCGCACGTAGGCGGTAAGGTTCAGACTGCCCAGGCAGCAGCAGCCGTAGTCGGGCAGCGGCTGCTCCCCGCAAGGATTGGTGGCTTCGATACGCTCGCAGTAGGCAAGGTTGTTTTCTTCGTTGATGCGGTCCAGGTAGAGCACGCCGGGTTCGGCCGCGGCATAGGTGCTCTGCATGATGAGATCCCAGACTTCGCGCGCACGCACTTTCCGGTAGACCCAGTGGCCGTCGTCTCGCAGGTAGGCGCCCTTCTCTTTCAGGCTTTCGTTGGGTTCTGTGGGGTGGCTGAGTTCGAAGTCTGAATCTTCATGGACCGCCTTCATGAAGGCGTCGGTGACGCCGACCGAGACGTTGAAGTTGTTGAGCTGCCCGCGCTCTTGCTTGGCCGTGATGAATTCCAGGACGTCGGGGTGTGTGACGTTCAACACCGCCATCTGTGCGCCGCGCCGCGCGCCGGCGGATTCGACGGTTTCGCACGAGCGGTCGAACACGCGCATATAGGAAATGGGACCGGAAGCGCTGCTTCCAGTGCCCTTCACCTGGGCACCGCGCGGTCGGATTTCGGAAAAATTGTAGCCGACACCACCGCCGCGGCGCATGGTTTCAGCCGCCTGGGCGAGCGCCGTATAAATGCCGGGCTTGCCGCCTTCGGACTCGGTGATCGAATCCCCGACAGGCTGCACGAAGCAGTTGATCAGGGTGCTTTGGAGATCGGTGCCGGCCGCACTATTGACCCGACCTGCCGGAACGAAACCGTGCTCCATCGCCCACAGGAATTCGTCCGCGTATTTCTTGCGCTGCTTGGGCTCTTCGACCTGGGCGAGTGCATCGGCCACGCGGGCGCGCACTTCGCGTATTGTTTTTTCACCGTTCTTGGCGTATTTCTCGATGAGCACTTCTGTGGAAATGTCTTGGGGTTCCGCCAGCGCAATGGCGGTGCTTTCCAGGTGTTGCATTCTATGGATCCTTGGTGGCGCGCACGGGCGAGCGCGGTCGCCCGTGGCAGAGATTCAGCAGAGGATTATAAGACCCTTGACGCGGGCCGGCAGGCTTCGAAGAAAGGCACGCGGCCTCTCCAAAGTAACCCGAGCGAGGCCGGACGGGCAAGGCAGAACCGAAGGCCCAGCCGCTGCCCTTTGTGTCAAAAATACAGCTTCGGAAGGCTCACGGCGTCGACATGCCGACCGCCTGCATCAGCAGACGCAAAGCCCACGCGGCGAAGGCGAGCACGGTCACGCTCGCCAACCAGATCCCCACCAGCCAGCCCATCCTTCTGAGCCATCTTTGGACCGTTGCCTGCATGACACAACCTCCGGAGTCAATGATAGCCCTCACCGGCCCTGACCTTTCCACGAAACACGTAGTACGACCAAGCGGTGTACATCAGTATGATGGGAATGATGAACAGTGCGCCGACGAGGGCAAAGCCTTGGCTTTGCGGCGGCCCGGCGGCTTCCCACAGATCGATATCCGGTGGAATGATATTCGGCCAGACGCTGATTCCCAGGCCGCTGTACCCGAGGAAGACCAGACACAGCGTCAGCACGAAAGGCCCGGCATGAGGCCGGCCGTCCAGCGCGCGGAACAGAAACCAAGAGCACACGAGCACCAGCGCAGGGACCGGTGCGAACCAGTAAATATTCGGCAGGCTGAACCAGCGCTCGCGTATGTCTTCGTGCGCCCAGGGCGTCCACAGACTCACGACGACGATGACCGCGAGCAGCACGAGGGCGAGAGGCCGCGCCAAGGCGATCATGCGGCGCTGCAGGTCGCTTTCAGTCTTCATGATCAGCCAAGCGCAGCCCAGCATGGCGTACGCGACAATCAGCGCCAGACCGGTGAAGATCGGGAACGGACGGAACCAGTCGAAGGGCCCGCCCATGAACTGCCGCCCCACGACGTCGATGCCATCGATATACGCACCCAGGGTGACACCCTGGAAGAAGGTCGCGACCGCTGAGCCGCCAATAAAGGCTTTGTCCCAGAAATGGCGACCGTGCGCCGACGCCTTGAAACGGAACTCAAAGGCCACGCCACGGAATATGAGCCCGAGCAGCATGAATATCAGGGGAAGCATGAAGGCACTGAGTATCACCGCATAAGCGAGCGGAAACGCCGCGAGCAAGCCTGCACCGCCCAGCACCAGCCATGTTTCGTTTCCGTCCCAGACCGGCGCCACCGTATTCATCATGACATCGCGGTCGTGCTCATCGGCGAAGAAGGGAAACAGAATGCCGATTCCCAGGTCGAAGCCATCCATGACGACATACATGAGGATGCCGAAAAGAATGATGATTGCCCACATCAAGGTCAAGTCGATGCCCATGCTTTAACCCCTTGCGCCTGCGGTGGAAGCGTCGCCCGGTTCATTCGCCGCCGACAGGGGGCGCGCGGGCGTGCGTTGTTCGCCCGGCCCGCCCTCGGGCGTGTCGTCGTCCAGCACGGCGGGTCCCCGCCTGATGAGACGCAACATGTAGACGGTACCCGCCCCAAAGAGCACGAAATACACCACGATGAAGAGCACCAGAGTCAAGCCGACTTCGAAGGCGCCGTGCGGGCTCACGGCATCGGCCGTGCGCATGACTCCGTAAACGACCCATGGTTGGCGGCCGACTTCGGTGGTGAACCATCCCGCCAGCATGGCGACAATGCCCGCCGGCCCCATGCATAACGCATAACGCCAGAGTTTCGTGGACGAATCGTCATACAGCCTGCCCCGCCATCTCGCCCACGCCCCGCCAAGCGCCAAGCCAATCATCAGCAGCCCCAAGCCCACCATCACGCGGAACGACCAGAATACCAACGGTACGTAAGGACGTTCGTCTCGGGGAAACTCCTTGAGACCGGGAAACTGGCCGTCCCAGCTGTGGGTAAGGATCACACTGCCCAGATTGGGGACCTCCAGCGCGTAGCGATTCGTCTCAGCTTCCATGTCCGGCCACGCAAAGACGGTAAAGGGAACGGCTTCACCCGGCTGATTTTCCCAATGTCCCTCG
The DNA here is from genome assembly GCA_023388835.1 of Pseudomonadota bacterium. Classification (GTDB taxonomy): domain Bacteria; phylum Pseudomonadota; class Gammaproteobacteria; order Burkholderiales; family Burkholderiaceae_B; genus Yanghanlia. The sequence continues at coordinate 5,277 of JAEWFK010000030.1, forward strand.
ATGGCGGCAAGCTTGGCCGGCTGATGCTCGAGCGTGTTCAAGCCGTGGAAGTCGCCCACCAAAGCCTGCAGGGGCGCAGCCGCCAACAGCATCCACAAGGCCATGGAAAACATGCGCTTCACCGCTGGGCTGGCATTGCCGCGCAGCAAATGCCAGGCGCCCGAAGCGGCCACGAGCAGCGCCGTCACGAGAAAGGCCGCCAGGACCATATGCACCAGACGATAGGGAAAGGAGGGGTTGAAAATGACAGCCAGCCAGTCCACCGGAACGGCCCGGCCGTCGATGATCTCATGGCCCTGCGGCGTTTGCATCCAGCTGTTGGAAGCCAGTATCCAAGTGGCGGACAACAGCGTGCCCAACGCGACCATGATGGTGGAGACGAAGTGCAGCCCCGGTCCGACCCGCTGCATGCCGAAGAGCATGACACCCAGAAAGCCGGCTTCCAGGAAGAAGGCGGTCAGGACTTCATACGCCAGCAGCGGCCCGGTGATGCCCCCTGCAAAGTCCGAGAAGCCGCTCCAGTTGGTGCCAAATTGATAGGCCATGACCAGGCCAGACACCACGCCCATGCCGAAGTTCACAGCAAAGATCTTCAGCCAGTATTGATAGAGAGAGCGGTAAACCGGGTCGCGCGTCTTGAGCCATAGGCCCTCAAGCACCATGAGATAGCTCGCGAGCCCGATGGTGATGGCGGGAAAAATGATGTGGAAGGCAATAGTGAATGCGAACTGCAGGCGCGCCAGCATCAGTGCATCCAGTTCCATTGACTTCCTCCTGACTCTAGACGGGCCGCAGACGGCGCCTGCAGCCCGTACACCGACACCCGATAGCAAATAAGGTGCCGAGAAGCGCTAGTTCGCTGAGAGGTTGTCCAGACGCTCGATCTTGGCGCCTTCCAGCGAGACACCCGCCATCAGGCCGGCGTTGGTCAGCGAGAAGGCGACAACCGGTTGCTTCATCGTACTGGTGTCGATACGCCCGTTGGCGCCCACGGTCGCCACCGCCACAGTGGCGTCGACCCCGGCCGTCCAGCCGGAGCTATTGCGGAAATCATTCAGGGCTTCAGGCGTCATGAAGAGGATGATGATGGACCGGGACTGCGCCCCCGCCTGCAAGCCGAAAGACCCCGCCGAGGTGCTGTAGTACCCCGCGTTCTCGCCCCCTACCCGCAGCACGCCCTTTCCGTGTTCGACCCCAACGATGAAGCCCCCGCTCACCGCTTCGGGGAAGATCAACACGCCTTGGGCGCGGGCGACATGCTCGCGGGCATCGGGCACGGCCTGATACAAGCGGTTCAACGCGGCATCGGCCCCTTCATTGATGTGGGCACGCTGTTCCGCCGGCGTCGCCCGGTTGTTCGGCATCGTGGTGGTGCACGCAGTGAACGTGAGCGCGGCGAATGCCATCGCCAACGCCGCCCCTGCGCGCCGCATCTGGAATTGGTTCTTCTGCATGATGGTTCTCCGGTAAACGATAAGCGGGCTTAGCAAGCGTCATGCCATCGCGGGGACGGCATTACAAGAGGGAATACCGCTTGCTGCCCCACCCTGGGCTCAACGTATTCACTGCTCGCGGGCGCAGAATATTTCACAAAAAGGAGAGAGGATGAGCAAGGCCAACGACTGCACGATCCGCTTTGATGGCATGCCCCTGGCAGGAAGCTCGGATCAGCCGCTGATCGACTTCCTGAGCGGGCATGGCATCGACCTGCCCCACGTCTGTTATCACCGAGCGCTAAAACCTCCGCAGACCTGCGATGTGTGCTGGGTCGAGGTGGACGGTGAGCTGCAACGTGGCTGTGCTATCCGGACGCATGACGGCCTGTCGGTGTCCAGCGCAACGGCCTTCGCAAAGGCCGCTCGCGATGAGGGCATGGACCGCCTTCTTGCCAAGCATGAACTCTACTGTACGCTCTGCGAGAACAACACGGGCGACTGCACTTTGCACAACACGATGGCGGATATGGAGATCCCCATTCAACGCTATGAGTTCAAGCGCAAACCCTATCAGAAGGACGAATCCAACCCTTTCTATACCTATGATCCCGACCAATGCATTCTCTGTGGTCGATGCGTCGAGGCCTGCCAGAACATTGAGGTCAACGAGACCTTGAGCATCGACTACGCTGCGGAACATCCACGCGTGCTTTGGGACGGCGGCGAACGCATCGAAGGCTCGAGCTGCGTGAGCTGCGGTCACTGCGTGACGGTGTGCCCCTGCAACGCACTGCTCGAGAAGTCCATGCAGCCGGACGCCGGCCCATTCACTGCGATGCCACAGTCACTCAAGCGACCGATGATCGACATCGTCAAGAAGCTCGAGCGCACCATAGGCGCCCCTCCGATCACCGCTATCTCCAATATGGATATGCACTGGCGGCAACCGGAAATCCGGCGCACCAAGACGGTCTGCACCTATTGCGGCGTGGGTTGCTCCTTCGAGATGTGGACGCGAGACCGGCATATCCTCAAGGTGCAGCCCGTGGTCGACGCTCCCGTGAACGGCATCTCCACCTGCATCAAGGGGAAGTTCGCCTGGGACTTCGTCAATAGCGACAAGCGGCTCACCACTCCGCTGATTCGCGAGAACGGCCAGTTCCGCGAAGCCGGCTGGGACGAAGCCCTTAGTCTCGTGGCGGAGCGCCTGCTGATGGACCGTGCCCGTTACGGGCCCGACGCGATCGGCTTCATCGGCTCGAGCAAGGCGAGCAACGAAGAAGCCTATCTCACCCAGAAAATTGCCCGGCTCATCATCGGAACGAATAATGTCGACAATTCGTCCCGCTACTGCCAGAACCCCGCCACGACCGGTCTCTTCCGCACCGTGGGCTACGGCGGGGATGCCGGCACGCTCAAGGATATCGAGCAAGCCGAGCTGATCGTGCTGGTCGGCAGCAATCTGGCCGAGAATCACCCCGTCTTCGCGAGCCGGATCAAGGCGGCCATGAAACAGCGCGGCCAGAAACTGATCGTCGTGGACCCACGTAAACATGAAATGGCCGAGCGTGCCGACATCTTCATGCGCGCCAAGATCAGCACCGACATGATCTGGGCCTCGGCATTTTCGCGTTATATGTTCGAAAAGGGGTATGCCGACCTGGACTTCCTGGATACACGCGTCAACCAAGTGCAGGAATACCGCCGGTCGATCGAGCCCTTCACCATGGAATACGCGGCCCGGATGACCGAAATCCCCTTGCCGACGCTGATCGATGCGGCTGAGATGTTCGGCCGGGCGCGATCAGTCTGCATCCTTTGGGCGATGGGCATCACACAGCACAGCCATGGCGCGGATACCAGCACCGCCCTGTCGAACCTGCTGTTGGTCACCGGGAACTATGGCCGACCCGGCACGGGGGGCTATCCCATGCGCGGACACAACAATGTGCAGGGCGCTAGCGATTTCGGCTGCCTGAAGGATATGTATCCGGGGTACGAAAAAGTGACCGACGAGGCCGCCCGGGCGAAATGGGCCGCGGCTTGGGGCGTGGACACGTCAGCACTCTCGCTCGAGAATGGCGCGGATAATTTCACAATGGTGCAGGACGCCGACACAGAGAAGATCCGCGCGATGTACATCATTGGCGAGGAAACCGCCTTTTCCGATTCGTACACCGACGACGTTCATAGCGGCTTCTCGAAACTGGAGTTCCTGGTGGTGCAGGACATGTTCCTCAGCCGCACCGCCCAGTATGCCGACGTCGTGCTCCCAGGCTGTCCCAGCGTTGAAAAAGACGGCACCTTCGTCAACACGGAGAGACGCATCCAGCGTTTCCATGAAGTCATGCCGCCATTGGGCGACAGCCGCCCTGACTGGAAAATTCTGACGGACCTCGCCCGGCGCATGGGGCACGACTGGGGTTATGAGCACCCGTCTCAGATCATGGACGAAGTGGCTGCCATCGCGGATATCTTCCGCGGCGTCAGCTATGAGCGACTGGAGGGCTGGAAATCGCTGTGCTGGCCCGTGGATGCGGACGGTACGGACACGCCCTTGCTCTATACCGACGGATTCAAGACCGCCGACGGCAAGGCGATTCTCCACCTTCTGGAGTGGAAAGAGCCGGACGAAGCCGCCGATGCGGAATATGACCTCATGCTGAATAACGGAAGAATGCTGGAACACTTCCAGGGCACCAACCAGACGGGCCGATCACCCGGGATCGACGGCATGCTGCCGAACTGGTTCGTTGAAGTAAGCCCCGAGCTTGCGAGCGACCGAGGCATAGAAGACGGAGCACGGGTGCGTGTGACATCGCGCCGAGGGTCGCTCGAGGTTCCCGCGCTCGTCACAGATCGCGTACACGGAAATGTGCTGTTCATGTCCATCCACCAGGGGAAGCCGGGGCTCAACCACCTGACAGGCGAACACCACGACCCCGATGTGAACACACCCGCCTTCAAGGAAACGGCGGTCAGACTGGAGTTGCTGCCCGGCGCCTACGATGGGCCGCCTTTGCCGCTGACAAACTTCCGTTATGCACAACGCACGCCGACTGCCGGCGTGGCGGTGGAGAGCAAGTGGGCGCAGCCTGGCTACGTCCTTCCGCCGGAACGACAAACCGACCCCGAGAGGCTCTGATGGCTGAACCTATTGATCATGACATCAAACCCACCCCTATCGGTCCGAGTGCCCACGAGGAACTGGAGCGGCTGCTCCAGAGTCTGCACGAGCGCGGCGTGCTGCGCTTCGCCAATGACCTCGTATGCTCCCAGACTCAGCTTGCGCAAGAACTGGTCAGGGGCCTGGAAAAAGAAGGCACCCTGAACGCCATTCAGAACCTGTCGATTCTGGGCATGGCCCTATCCAGGATTCCGCCCGAAGAATTCTACAAAGTGGTGTTCGGCATGAAGGACGCACTGAGAGTCTTGAACCGGGGTGTGGAAGCTGGAAAGGACAGTGAAGCGCCCGGCGTCACAGGCACTTACCGCATGCTCCAGGACGATGAGCTGTGGTCAGCACTGTCTCCCATGCTGGAGGCAGTGAAAGTGTTTGGTAAACGGATGGGACAGGAACCCGAGAAGCCGATCACGCAGTTCACCGGCAAACCCACTGATAACTGATCCCGACACTGGACACGCCGGCCAAAAAAAAACGCCAACCGCAAGGTTGGCGTTTTCTGCCGGTATTCTTGGTGGGCTGTGAGTGGCTCGAACACTCGACCTACGGATTAAGAGTCCGCTGCTCTACCAACTGAGCTAACAGCCCGGCACTGCTTGAAAGACCGCTATTCTATACCTCGGAAATTCAGGTCGTCAAGCGGATTTCCAAATAATTTTTAAAAACTTCCGCCTTCGCTGCCTGCCTTCGTATCGGCCGCCTGGGTGGCCAGTTCCACCGCCAACCCGACATAACTGCGTGGCGTCATGGCGAGCAACCGCGCTTTGGGCCCTTCGGGCAAGTCGAGCCCTTGTATGAACCCGGACAGCGCTTCGGCGGTAATGCCTTTGCCGCGGGTCAAGGCCTTCAATTGTTCGTAAGGCTGAGGCAGACCATACCGGCGCATGACGGTCTGAACAGGTTCGGCCAACACTTCCCAGCAGGCATCGATGTCCGCATCGATGGCGGCAGGGTTGAGCTCAAGCTTGGCCAAACCCCGCAGGCAAGCGTCGTAGGCCACGACGCAATAGCCGAAGGCCACGCCCAGGTTGCGCAGTACGGTGGAGTCGGTCAGATCGCGCTGAAAGCGCGAGATGGGAAGCTTGTCCGAGAGATGGCGTAACACGGCATTGGCCAAACCCAGATTGCCTTCCGAGTTTTCGAAATCGATCGGGTTCACCTTATGCGGCATGGTCGATGAACCGACTTCGCCTTCCTTCAGGCGCTGCTTGAAATAACCCAGTGAGATATAACCCCAGATGTCGCGATTCAGATCGAGAAGAATGGTATTGGCGCGCGCCACGGCATCGAACAGTTCAGCCATCCAGTCATGGGGCTCGATCTGTATGGTGTGCTCGTTCTGAGTGAGCGCCAGACGCTCGAGCACGCCTTTGCTGAACGCGGGCCAATCGATTTCGGGATAAGCGCTGATATGCGCGTTGTAATTGCCAGTGGCGCCATTCAGCTTTGCCAGGGGCCGGACAGCAGCGACGGCGTCGATTGCGCGTTCCAGGCGGGTCGAAACGTTGGCGAATTCCTTACCCAGGGTGGTCGGGCTTGCCGGCTGGCCGTGCGTGCGCGACAGCATGGGCTGTTGCGCGAACTGCTTGGCATACGCTTTGAGCGCAGTGCACAGTTGGCGCAACTGCGGAAGAACGACCTGTTCGCGGGCCCGCGACAGCATCAACGCGTGCGAGGTATTGTTGATATCTTCGGATGTGCAGGCGAAGTGAATGAATTCGGCTGCATGCGCCAGTTCATCGTGCCCGGCTACTTGCTCCTTCAGCCAGTATTCGACTGCCTTCACATCATGATTGGTCGTCTTCTCGATTTCCTTGATGCGCGCGGCGTCCTGCTCGGTAAATCCCTTCACGATCGCTTCCAGGCGCTCGCGTGCTTCGGCGGAAAATGCGGGCAGTTCGGGAAGGCCGGCTTCTGCCAGACCGATCAGCCAGGCCACCTCGACTTCCACCCTGTGCGCCATGAAGGCGGCCTCGGACAGCGTGCCGCGCAGCGCATCAGCCTTGCGGGCATAGCGCCCGTCGAGCGGGGAAAGCGCATTCAATGACGTGAGTTGAGAAGAAACGTGCATGAGTAATAAAGAAGGCAATGATGGAAGACCCCATACAGGGCCGGAACAGGCGGATTCTACCACCCGCTCTTCGAGGGATTCCGCTCCCCATACTCCTGTCGCAAGACGCAGCGACAAATGCGGCCGTGCAAAGTGCCTCGCCAAGGGCGCTTGCGCCGTTGTACCAATGCATCAGTCGGCTATCCGGCCCTGCTATACTCTGCCCGCCCCCAACCCTGAAACGTTGCCATGAAACTTATTGGTTCGTTGACCAGTCCTTACGTGCGCAAAGCGCGCATCGTGATGGCCGAAAAGAAACTTGAGTACGAGTTCGTTCTCGAGAACGTCTGGGCGCAGGATTCAAGCATCCAGCAACACAACCCGCTGGGCAAGGTGCCCTGTCTGATCATGGACGATGGCGGGTGCCTGTTTGATTCCCGCGTTATCGTCGAATATCTCGACACGCTCTCGCCCGTGGGGCGCCTGCTGCCTCAGCAAGGCCGTGAACGCGCCGCAATTAAGTGCTGGGAAGCCATTGCTGATGGCGTGCTCGACGCCGCGGTGAATATCAATATAGAAAACAATCGCCGCGAACCACAATTCCGCAGTCAGGCATGGGTGGACCGCCAGCACGGCAAGATCATGGCCGCGCTTGACCACATGAACCGCTCGCTGGAAGAGCAGCCCGCCTTCTGTACGGGCGTCAATTTCAGCTTGGCCGACATCGCAGTCGGCTGTGCCTTGGGCTATCTCGATCTTCGCTTCGAAGACCTCGCTTGGCGCCAGCAGTATCCACAGCTTCAAAGGCTGGAAGAAAAGCTGCGCACACGCCCGTCTTTCACCAGTACCGCTCCGCCAAAGTAATCGGCTCGGAGCCGGTTGCCTCAGTGTCAATGGCGGAAATGATGGTCTGAGCCCGATTTAATGGCCGCGCGTACCGCAGCGGCCTGTCTTTACATTCCGAAGGCGATGACGGCCTTGTAGAACATGTAGAGCGATAGCGCAAATAGCAACAAAGCGAATACGCGCTTGAGTGTGGCTACGGGCAGGCTGTGGGCGCAACGGGCGCCGAGAGGCGCTGTCAGCATGCTGATGACGACAATCCCCGCCAGCGTGGGAAGGTGGATATAGCCGAACATGCCGGGCACACCCGTCTGCTCCGCCTGGCCTGACACCACATAGCCCGCGCTGTTGGCAAAGGCGATAAAGAACCCCAAGGCCGCGGACGTCGCCACGGCATTGTGGATAGGGACGTTGCTGCGAGCCATGAAAGGCACGGACAGAAAGCCGCCGCCCGCGCCCACCAGGCCGGATACAAAACCGATGATGCCGCCCACGCCTGCCGTGACCACTTTGCCTGGCATGCCGCGCCCGGCGGGCGGCGGCCCGCCCCACATCATTCTTGCGGCTGAATAGGCCACAAAGCACGCAAAGATCAACGACAGCCAGGCCGGGTCGATATACGCGAACACCGCGCCGCCCGAAAGCAGCCCGCCCACCACGATGCCAGGCGCCAGTACGGCCACGATATCCCAGCGAATCGCGCCCTTCTTGTGATGCGCGCGCATGCTGGAGAGCGAAGTGAAAAGGATAGTGCCCATGGAGGTGGCAATGGCGGTATGCACCATGTAGGCCTCGGGCAGGTTCACCATGGGAAACAGCATGATCATGAAGGGTACGAGGATCATGCCGCCCCCAATACCGAGCAGGCCGGCGGCGAAGCCGCCGAATGCGCCCAGCAGCAAAAGGCTGCCTAGAAAGAGAGGGTCCATCGGATCACAGGAAAAAGGTTGGGAAATCAGGGATGCGAGTCTGAGCCGGACGACACGATGATGCCGCCCCCAAGACACACTTCGCCATCGTACAGCACAGCGGACTGCCCCGGCGTCACTGCCCACTGAGCGTCGGCAAAGCGCAGGGTAAAGGCATCGGTATCGGTCGCGGCCAGCGTGCAGGCGGCATCCGCCTGCCGGTAGCGTGTCTTGGCCCCATAGGTCGCTTGCGCCGGCGGCCGGCCCGCAATCCAGCTGGCGTCCCCTGCAGTCAGCTCGTGCGAGAGCAGCCAGGGATGATCGTGCCCCTGCACCACGTACAGCGTGTTGGATGCGATGTCCTTGCGCGCCGCATACCAGGCGTCGGCCGTGCCATCATCGCGCTGCAGGCCCTTCACCCCGCCAATGCCCAGGCCCTTGCGTTGACCCAAGGTATGGAAGGCAAGCCCCTGATGTTCCCCCAGCGCTTTTCCATCCGGCGTCCGGATGGGCCCGGGCCGGGTCGGAAGGTAGCGGTTCAGGAAGTCGCGAAATGGCCGCTCGCCGATGAAACAGATGCCGGTGGAATCCTTCTTGCCCGCATTGGACAGGCCGAGTTCCGCCGCAATGCGGCGCACATCCACCTTGTTGATCTCACCGAGGGGAAAGCGTGTCCGCGATAACTGTTCCTGGTTCAGCCGGTGCAGAAAATAGCTCTGATCCTTGCTCGTATCCAGCGCCTTGAGCAGCTGATATTCGCGCCGCCCTTCCCGCTCGATCTCACGCACTCGCGCATAGTGCCCCGTGGCAATCAGCTCGGCGCCCAGGGACATGGCATGATCGAGGAAGGCTTTGAACTTGATTTCCGCGTTGCACAGGACATCCGGGTTGGGGGTACGGCCGGCGGAATACTCGCGAAGGAAGTCCGCGAAGACGCGATCCTTGTAGTCGGCCGCAAAGTTGACGGCCTCGATATCGATGCCGATGACGTCCGCCACGCTGGCCGCATCCAGCCAGTCCTGCCGAGTGGAACAGTACTCGCTGTCATCGTCGTCTTCCCAGTTCTTCATGAACAAGCCGAGCACATCGTACCCTTGCTGCTTGAGCAGCCACGCGCTCACTGAAGAATCGACCCCGCCGGACATCCCCACCACGATGCGCCGCTTGCGGCCCGGCGTGGTGGAGTGTTCACTAAGCAAGCCGGGGGCGGCGGATGAAGACATGGTGCTAAGACTGGATTCGGACATCCCGCTATTGTAGCGGGCGTGCGGTGACGAAGCAGGCCATCGACCGCTCGTTGCAGGGAATTCGAATGCAATCTCAGGCGCTAGCGAGCGCTTCGTCCACGACTTCGATCCAGTGACGCACCGGCATTTGGGAACCGCTTTGGAGCTGGGTGATACAACCCATATTTGACGAGACGATGGAATCGGGAGCGGCCGCTTCGATATTTCGCAGCTTGCGGTCGCGCAGGCCGGCCGAGATTTCCTTCTGGGTAATCGAATAAGTCCCTGCGGAACCGCAACAAAGATGCGATTCCGCAAACGGCACCAGTTTGAAGCCGATCTCTCCCAGCACCTTTTCGGTCGTGGTGCGCAGCCGCTGCCAATGCTGCAATGTACAGGGCGGATGAAAGGCATGGCGACCCGCGATACTGCCGATCCGACGGCCCAATTCAGGGGCATGCGGCACAAGGAGCTCGGAGATGTCGCGCACGGCATCGGAGAGCGCCTGTGCCCGCGCGGCATAAGCGGGGTCGTTGCGCAGATGATGAGCATATTCCCGAAGCATGGCACCGCAGCCCGATGCATTGGCCACGATGCACTCGGCCTGGCCCTGCTCGAGCAAAGGCGACCAGACGTCGATATTCGCGCGCATCTGGTCGAGCGCCTGGTCCTGGGCATCCAGGTGAAAATTGATGGCGCCGCAACAGCCCGCCCCCGGTATGATCCGCGTGCCTATACCGACCGCATCGAGCACTCGAACGGTGGCTTCATCGATGGCGGGCATCATGGCGGGCTGAACGCAGCCCTGCAGCATGATGACCTGACGGGAATGGCGGGCCGTATCCGCGGGCAACGGCCTGGCCGCCCGGAGAGGGGGAACCTTGCTGCGCAACATCTGCGGCAGCACCGGACGCAACATGCGACCCACCGCCATTGCCGGCCCGAACAAGGGGGAATTCAGCCCGTGGCGCAAGGCAGCGCGCAATATCCGCTCGGACGCCGGGCGCTCGACCTTCTGCGCCACGACCGCGCGGCCGATGTCCACCAGTTTTCCGTACTCGACTCCTGATGGACAGGTGGTTTCGCAGTTCCGGCAAGTCAGGCAGCGATCGAGATGCAACTGAGTGGCGCCAGTGACTTCACCGCCTTCGAGCATCTGCTTGATCAGATAGATACGGCCGCGCGGGCTGTCGAGCTCATCGCCAAGTTCCTGGTAGGTCGGACAGGTTGCCTGGCAGAAACCGCAGTGCACGCAGCGCCTGAGGATCTCTTCGGCCTGTTCTCCCTCGGGAGTGTCGCGTATCCAGGAAGCAAGATTGGTCTGCATGGTGGCCTCAGAATTCGCGGAAAAGTCTGCCTGGGTTGAACACCCCGGTCGGGTCCAGCTCTTGTTTGAGGCGCTGGCTGATTGCCCGGACGATTGCGGTCACAGGATGGAAGACCGGCACGGGCGCGCCGCCTTCATAACGGTAAAGCGTTGCATGGCCCCCATGGCGCGATGCCGCCATACGAACAAAATCGGCTTCCGCCTCGCCATCGCCCAGCCAGCGCAGGCCGCCGTTCCATTCGATCAGCATGTCTCCCAGCCCGAGCACCGGCGTAGTGGGGGGCAAGGCGAGCCGCCAAAGCGGCCGTGCCTGAAAGTACGGATGGGTCTGGTCGCGCAGGCTCGTCCAGTATTGCTCTGCCTGAGAAGGGTCCATGCGGTCGCCGCCGATCGTGCCGGCAGCGCTCTTGAGCGCCGGCTCACTACCGGAAAGGCGCACCCGGAGTATCCCCACGCCGGCTTCTGTCTGCCAGGCCGTGGCCGAAATCGGCAAGGGCAGGCTGCGCCAGGCGTTGAAGGATTGCAGCGCTTCGGCCTCGGTCAGCGTCAACACGCGGGTCTCTTCGGCCAGCGGCATGGGCGCGACTTTCAACGAGACCTCGATCATGGGTCCGAAGATCCCCATGGAGCCCGCCAGCAGGCGTGAGACATCGTAACCGGCAACGTTTTTCATGACTTCGCCGCCAAAGCGCAACACCGTGCCATTGGCATCAAGCAAGCGTGCGCCCAGCACGAAATCGCGGAGGGCGCCGGCCATCATGCGTCGCGGGCCCGAGAGACCGGATGCGATACATCCGCCTATCGTGGATTCAGGACCGAAGCGGGGAGGCTCGAAGGCCAGCATTTGCCGATTCGTCGCCAGCAGCGCCTCGACTTCAGCCAAGGGAGTGCCCGCTCTGGCGGTAATCACGAGTTCGGAAGGCTCGTAACTCACCACGCCGCGATAAGGAGATATGTCGAGCCGACCGCCATTGGCCGGAACGGTGGACGGCTCCCCATAGAACTGCCGGGTCCCTCCGCCCTGTATATACAAGGGGCGCTGACTGGCCCGGGCGGTCATGACCTGGTCGATCATCTCGGAAAGAACGAACTCCATCCACCTTCCTTAGAAACGGGGAATGTCCGGAAACTTCAACTCACCGGCATGAACGTGCATGCGCCCGTACTCGGCACAGCGCGCCAGCGTCGGAATGACTTTCTCCGGATTCAGCAAACCATGAGGGTCAAAACCTCTTTTAAGGGCCAGGAAGAAATCCAGCTCCTGGCGCGAGAACTGCACGCACATCTGGTTGATCTTCTCGACCCCCACCCCGTGCTCGCCCGTCACGGTACCGCCCACTTCCACGCACAGCTCGAGGATGGCGGCGCCGAATTTCTCGGCACGCTCGACTTCATCGGGCAGATTCGCATCGAAGAGGATGAGTGGATGCAGATTGCCGTCACCTGCATGAAAGACATTGGCGCAACGCAAGCCGTATTCCTCTTCCATGTCGGTAATGGCGTTCAGCACTCGGGCAAGATGCCGCCGCGGAATGGTGCCGTCCATGCAGTAGTAGTCGGGCGACACGCGGCCCGCAGCGGGAAACGCATTCTTGCGCCCTGCCCAGAATCGCAGACGCTCCTCCTCGGAACTCGATACTTGCAGCCGGGTCGCCCCCGCCGCCGAAAACACGGCATTCATGCGTGCGATCTCGTCCTCGACTTCTTCGACCGTGCCGTCGGATTCGCATAACAGGATGGCTTCGGCATCCAGGTCATAGCCGGCCTTCACGAAGGGCTCGACCATATGCGTGGCGCGCTTGTCCATCATCTCGAGGCCGGCGGGGACGATGCCGGTTGCAATGACGTTGGCGACAGCATCGCCGGCCGCTTCAACGGTGGGGAAGCTGGCCATGATAACGCGGGCGCATGCCGGCGTCGGAATCAACTTGACCGTGGCTTGCGTGACGATACCGAGCATGCCTTCCGAGCCGATAAAGGCAGCAAGAAGATCAAGCCCCGGGCTGTCCGGAGCGTCGGATCCGAACTCGACAATTTCGCCATCCATGGTGACCACGCGCACACGCAAGACGTTATGCACGGTCAGCCCGTACTTAAGGCAATGCACGCCGCCGGAATTCTCGGCGATATTTCCGCCTATAGAACAGGCGATCTGGCTGGAGGGATCAGGCGCGTAATAAAGCCCCACCGACGCCGCGGCTTCAGAAATGGCCAGATTGCGTACGCCGGGCTCGACAACGGCAGTGGCGGACTCGGGATCGATCTTCAGTATGCGGTTGAGCTTGGACACGCCCAGCAGCACGCCGCGGGGATGCGGCATCGCCCCGCCGGACAGGCCGGTACCTGCGCCGCGCGGCACGATGGGAATGTTGAAGGCCTTGCAGGCCTGAACCACCGCGATGACCTGCGTTTCGTCTTCCGGCAGAATCACCACGGGAGGCAGGCTGCGGTACAGCGACAAGCCGTCGCATTCATACGGGCGAGTGTCCTCAGTACGCGTCAGAATGCAGTATGCAGGAATCTGACCGGCCAGGCGCTCCAGTAAGCCGTCGAAATCGGCGGCGGTCAACGTGGCGGGATGGATGGCGTTGGCGCTCATAGTCTCATACGTGCGGAGTTGCAGACCCTCGGGGGTCCTGGGGCGTCAGGTCCCAGCTTGGGCGGTGAAGTCCGGCGGGATGATCTTCCCCGGATTCAGGATGTCGTGCGGGTCGAAGGCCCGTTTCAGCACCGCCATAAGGTCAAGCGCGTCGCCCCCATGCTCTGCCTCCATGAACGCCATTTTGTGCAGGCCCACCCCATGCTCGCCGGTGCAGGTTCCTTCCATGCGGATGGCCCTTTCGACCAGGCGGCGGTTGAGCGCCTCGGATTCCTGAAATTGAGCGGGGTCGTCGGGGTCGAGCAGCATCAGCACATGGAAGTTGCCGTCGCCCACGTGCCCGACAATGGTATAGGGAAAGCTGGCCTGGTCCATTTCGGCCGCGGTTTCACTCACGCACTCGGCGAGCCGTGAAATAGGCACGCAGACATCGGTCGTGCTGGCGCGGCAACCGGGACGCAACTGCAAGCCCGCAAAATAGGCGTTGTGTCGAGCGGTCCAGAGGCGGCTGCGGTCTTCGGGCCGCTCGGCCCAGGCGAAATCCTCGCCGCCGTTGGACCCGGCAATGTCCTGAACGATCTGCGCCTGTTCACGTACCCCGGCGGGACTGCCATGGAACTCGAATAGCAGCAACGGCGATTCCTTGAGTTCCAGCTTGCTGTACGCGTTGGTCGCCCGGACTGCGGCGGTGTCCATGAACTCGACGCGCGCGACGGGAACGCCCATCTGAATGATTTCGATCACGCTCTGCACGGCAGAGCGCAGATCGGGGAAATTGCACACGGCAGCGGAGATGGCTTCCGGCTGCGGATACAACCGTATTGTGACTTCAGTGATGATGCCCAGCGTGCCTTCGCTTCCGACGAACACCCGGGTCAAGTCGTAGCCCGCGGAAGACTTGCGTGCCCGGCCGGCAGTGGTGATCACGCGACCATCGGCCGTGACAACCTTCAAGGACACGACGTTCTCGCGCATGGTGCCGTAGCGCACGGCGTTGGTGCCGGACGCCCGGGTGGCGGCCATGCCGCCCAAACTGGCGTCAGCGCCCGGGTCAATCGGGAAGAACAGCCCGGTTTCGCGGATCTCGTCGTTGAGCTGTTTGCGCGTGACCCCAGCCTGCACGGTAGCGGTGAAATCTTCGGCATGCACCGCCACGATCTGATTCATGCGGGACAAATCGAGCGACACACCACCCTGTATGGCCAACAGATGTCCTTCCAGGGACGAACCCGCGCCATAAGGAATCAGCGGCACGCGGTGCGCGTGGCAGTGGGCGGCCACCCAGGCGACGTCTTCGGTGCTAGTGGCGTAGACGACGGCATCCGGCGGCATGGCCGGGTATGGGGACTCGTCGCGGCCATGGTGCTCGCACGCGGCGGCGGACGTGGTCAGGCGATCTTCAAAACGTTCGCGCAAGGCTTCGATAAAGCCCGCGGGGAGGGTCCTGCGCTCAGAGTGCACCGGATGAATGGCATTCACGCTAATGTTCCTATTGCCTGCTACGGTTTATTTGCGCGTGCGATTCAACCGCCACGCATCACCCCCGTTTGGCCGACGCCGGCGGCGCGGGGGTGATGCGATACTACTCTTTTTATGCAGCGCTGCCGATCAGGGCATTTGCCGATTGCGACACCTGCAGGCGGCGAGCGCGCACGGCCTGGGCGAGACGGTCCAGCACGCGCAGGGAATCTTCCCAGTCAATGCAGCCGTCGGTAATGCTTTGTCCGTAGACGAGTTCCTGGCCCTGAACCAGATCCTGGCGCCCGGCTACCAGATTGCTTTCCACCATGACCCCGAAGATGCGATCGTCGCCGTGCTCGACCTGTGTGGCGACATCCTCGATCACCACGGGTTGCCTGCGGTAATCCTTGGAGCTGTTCGCATGGCTGGCGTCGATCATGAGCCGCGGAAGCACGCCGGCCTTGTCGATCATCTGCGCCGCGGCTTCCACGCTTTTCTCGTCGTAATTCGGTTCCTTGCCGCCACGGAGAATCACGTGGCAATCCTTGTTGCCGACCGTGGAGACGATGGCCGAATGCCCGCCCTTGGTGACTGACAAGAAGTGGTGAGGCTGCGAGGCCGCCAGCATCGCGTCGATGGCGATCTTGGTGTTGCCGTCGGTTCCATTCTTGAAACCCACCGGGCAGGACAAGCCGGAAGCCAGCTCGCGGTGTACCTGGCTTTCAGTGGTGCGCGCGCCGATGGCGCCCCAGGCAACGAGATCGGCGATGTACTGCGGCGTGATCATATCGAGGAATTCACAGCCGGCCGGCAGACCCATTTCGTTCACTTGAATCAGCAGATCGCGAGCTGTGCGCAAACCCTTGTTGATGTTGAAGCTGCCGTCGAGCGCCGGATCATTGATCAAGCCCTTCCACCCTACCGTGGTGCGGGGCTTCTCGAAGTACACCCGCATGATGATTTCGAGTTCGCCCGCGTACTGGTCGCGCTGAGCGCGCAGCAGCTTGGCGTAATCGAGCGCAGCGGCCGTGTTATGGATGGAGCACGGCCCAATCACCACCACGATCCGGTCATCCGTGCCATTCAGGATATTGTGTACGGCACGGCGGGCGTCGAAGACGACCGAGGAAATGTCCGACGTGCAGGGGAACTCGCGCATGATGTGCGAGGGCGGTGACAGTTCCTTGATTTCCCGGATACGTAAATCATCAGTATTGTGCGACACGGTAGGCTCCATTTGGTTGACCGGTTCGGCCAGGCGAATATAAAAAAAGCCGCCTGGCGTTGGGCCGGCGGCTTTTTGGGAATTCGACTTTGTTCAGTGCGTACGACGTTTCCCTTCCTCCACCAGCGGCTTAGGAAAAGCATAAAAGTAAAAGAAGAAAAACTGGAATACGCTACGCATGAAGGAAATCCTAGCATGTCAGCCATGGCTCTGCCAAGAAATTTCTGTGAAAGACTCGCCTGTGCGCCACATTCTTGTTCCGTGCATGCCGGGGCAAGGATGTGCAGGCCGGCTTTCGTTATGCTCCAGACGCCCCCGCTCTCCCTACGAATCAACCTCGCTCTCGCAATCTGTTTGAGGTGAAATAATTATTCAGTGTATTATTTTTTGTGGAACGATTTGGTTCGGACACAGCACCCTCCGCGGGGCGCGGCCGAAAAACACACACAGGAGCCTCGATATGATCCCGAACCCAGGCGCAAGTGCCGTACCAGAATGGGGCCGAAAGCGCCTTGCCTTGGCACTGGCAGTTGCTGCAGCGATTTGCGCGCCGTTTTCTGTGGCGCAGTCCGCAACGCTGGACGATATCAAGCAGCGCGGGCAGATTCGCATCGCCGTTGCAAACGAGATTCCTTATGGCTACGTCGACCTGAGCGGTGAAGCCAAGGGAGCCGGCCCCGATGTCGCCCGCGAACTCATGAAGCAGCTGGGCATCGACCGCATCGAGTGGATCACTACTAATTTCAGTTCGCTCATTCCCGGCCTGCAAGCTGATCACTTCGATATGGTCGCCGCCGAAATGGCGATCCTGCCCGAACGCTGCAAACAGGTTGTGTTCTCTGAGCCGAATACGTCCTACGGCGAAGGCCTGCTGGTGGCCAAGGGCAATCCCAACGATGTGCACAGCTACAAGGACTTCGCCGAAGGCGACCAGAAAGTCGCGATCATGGCCGGGGCCGATCAACTGGAAATGCTGCAGGCGCTGGGTGTGCCCGCGAACCGTATGGTCACCTTGTCAAGCAACGCCGACGCCATTTCCACCGTCTCCACCGGTCGCGCGGCCGCGTATGCTGCTACGAGTTTGACCGTCGGCGAATTGGCAAAGCAGAGCGACCGCGTCGAGGCGGCCGCCAATTTCACCGACCCCGTCATTGACGGCAACCCGGTGCGCAGCTGGGGGGCATTTACCTTCAGCTCGCAGTCTGAAGACCTCCGCGATGCGGTCAGCGCCGAGCTGGCCAAATTCAAGGAAACCGACGCTTGGAAAGAAATCCTGACCACTTACGGGTTCAGCGAAACCGACGCACAGGAATCCACCAGCCGCGACACCGAGCAACTCTGCGCCGGCTGAGCCCGTCATGGACTGGCTGTCTTATCTTCCGCCCTTGCTGGAAGGCGCCTGGGTCACGGCCCAGCTCACCGTCTATTCCACGGCCCTGGGCGGTTTTTTCGCCTTCGCCTTCGGGCTGGGGAGAATTTCCCACAACTGGCTGCTGAAGGGCTTTTCGATCGCCATGATCGAAATCTTTCGGGGCACATCCCTGCTGGTTCAGCTCTTCTGGCTGTATTTCGCCCTGCCGCTGGTCGGTCAAATGCTTGGGCTCGATTGGCGGCTGCCGCCTTTGGTGGCGGGGACGCTGGCGCTCAGCCTGAACATCGGCGCCTATGGCGCGGAAGTCGTGCGCGGGGCGATCCAGTCGGTGCCGCTCAGCCAGCACGAGGCCGCCAAGGCACTGGACTTCACACCCAGACAGACGCTATGGCGCATCGCCCTGCCCCAGTCGGTGCCTGAGATGCTCCCCAGCTTCGGCAACTTGGCTGTGCAGAACCTGAAGGATACGGCTCTGGTCTCGCTGATCAGCCTGGGCGACATGACTTTCCGTGCGGAGCAGATTCGGAACTTCACCCAGGACAGTACGACTGTATATACGTTGTTGCTATTTATGTACTTCGGCATGGCCTTGGTTCTCACTGCAATCATGACCCTATTGGAACGGTCCGTCGGGCGCTGGCGCGCGGGGAGGTCCTGACATGCTGCTTGGTATCGCCTGGGATACGTCCAGCAACTGGGCCTTGGCAATTTCCATTCTCCCCATCCTGCTGAAGGGACTCATCGTGACCCTGCAGGCCACGGCGGTCGGATTCGTGATCGCCATCGTGCTGGGCCTGATCCTGGCGGGGCTCAAGGCTTCGCCACTGCGGCTGATTTCCTGGCCGGCACGGTTCATAACCGAATTCATCCGCGACACCCCGCTGCTGGTGCAGCTATTCTTTCTGTACTACGTACTGCCGGAGTACGGGCTCGTTCTGCCCGCCTTCATGACGGGGGCCCTGGCTTTGGGCCTGCAGTACAGCGCCTATACATCCGAGGTCTACCGCGCCGGTCTGGAATCCGTGCCGCTGGGGCAGTCCGAAGCGGCTCGCGCGCTGGACCTATCGCCGCGCCGCAGCTTCGCGGTGATCATCCTGCCGCAGGCGGTGCCGCGCATCATTCCGGCTCTGGGCAACTATCTGGTGTCGATCATGAAGGACGTTCCCCTGCTATCCGTCGTGGCCGTCCTGGAAATGCTCAACGTCGCCAAGATCATCGGCGACCGGACATTCAACTACCTGATACCCTTATCCATGGTGGGGTTGATCTATCTCATCCTTACCCTGGTCGCTGCGGCAGCCATCCGCTATCTGGATACCCGTCTGCCCAAACGAGGAATTCCGCTGAAATGAACCACGATTCAATTCCCGCCGCCGTGGCCGCGCCCGCAAGCGGGTCCGACTCGCTTGCCGCCCCCGACCGGGAGGCCATCATCCATTTCGATCAGGTCGTAAAGCGGTTCGGGGACGTGACCGTCCTGGACTCCTTGGACTTCGACGTACGCAAGGGCGAAAAGGTCACCATCATCGGCCCATCGGGATCAGGCAAATCCACCGTGCTGCGCATTCTCATGACGCTCGAAACCATTGACGAAGGCGTGATCCACGTGGCGGGCAGGCCGCTATGGCATGAACGGCGCAACGGCGAACTCGTGCCCGCCGGAGAGGCTCATCTGCGCGAGATGCGCAAGGAAATGGGCATGGTCTTCCAACAGTTCAACCTGTTTCCGCACATGACGGTGCGGCGCAATGTCACCGAAGCCCCTGTCCACGTGCTGGGCCTGTCGCGCAAAGAAGCGAAGGAACGTGCGGAAGAATATCTGGAGCTCGTGGGGCTGGGCGACCAGGCCGACAAGTTCCCCAGCCAGCTCTCCGGCGGTCAGCAGCAGCGCGTTGCCATCGCGCGGGCTCTGGCCATGCGACCCAATATCATGCTGTTCGATGAGCCGACTTCGGCCCTGGACCCGGAACTGGTGGGAGAGGTCTTGAGCGTGATTCAGCGATTGTCCGAGGAGCACGATCTGACCATGCTGCTGGTGACCCATGAAATGCAGTTCGCCCAACGCATCTCTGATCGTGTCTGCTTCTTCGACAAAGGGCGTGTCGTGGAACAGGGCCCGCCCGAACAGGTCTTTGCGGAACCGAGAGAAGAACGCACGCGCGACTTCCTGAAGAACTTCCTGTCCCGGGACTGAGCGCACCGCTGAACGATTTCCCGCCGAGGCGCGTAGCGTCTTCGGCTCACAGCCCGCTTCGTTCCAAGATTTGCTCGGCGAAAGTCAGAACCGGTTCTCGAAGACCTCGGTCACTGAACGGTCCAATACTTCCAATCCCTGCACGAGCATGTCTTCATCGATGGTGAGCGCCGGCTGAACCTTCAGCACTTCGTCATGCATGCCGGTGGTCAGCGTGACCACGCCGGCGTCCAGCGCCTTCCCGGCGATTTCAGCGGCAAGGCCCTTTGCTGCAGGTGTCACCAGGCCTTGTATCAAGCCCCTGCCCCGCACGCCCAGACCCAGATGGGCGTAGCCCTGAACCAGGTTTTCCAGCCAATCGCGCACCAGGCGTTCCTTGCGGCGCACGTGCACCGCGAAGCTATCGTCCGCCCAGTAGGCCTCGAGCACATGCTCGGCTGTCAACAATGCCAAGCCCGCGCGCTCGTCCGCAGGCGTGGGAAAATGGTGCGCCACGGGTAGGTCGGGCCGGCTCAACAACAGGGACATCGGCAGGCCGAAGCCCGACAACGAGCGGGACAGCGCGATCATGTCGGCGCGCACCCCTGAGGCTTCGAAACTGAAGAAACGCCCCGTACGGCCGCAACCGACGATGGTCTCATCCATGATCAGCAGCATGCCGTGGCGCCGGCACAGCGTTTCAAGGTCGCGCAGCCACCGCCAGCTAAGCACATCGATGCCGCCTTCTCCCAAGACCGTTTCGACGATGACCGCCGCCGGTCTTTCTTCGTCGCGCCGGCACATGTCCAGCTGGCGCTCGAGATAGGCCATGGTGTCGACGTCGGGACCGAAACTGCCATCGTATGGCATGAACAGGGTATCACCGACGCCGGTACAGGTTTCCCAGACAGCTGCAGAGCGCGGCTCCGGACGAAAGGCGTCGCAACGAGTGAAGGAGACGACCTTGTGGCGGCCGGTTGACCGGCGGGCCGTCTTGAGCGCGGCTTCCACGGATGCCGCCGCCGTGGTGCCTGTATAGTGAATGGTGTAGTCCCAGCCGCGGGGCCGGAACAGATAGCTCGAAATGGTGTCGCGAAAGCGTTCCAGCGCCTGGGGCGCATAGGGCGTCGAGCCATGCTCATGCAGCCGGCGGCGTAGCATCTGCATGAGTAGCGGATTGTCGTGCCCGTAATTCAAGGCACCCGCTGCACTGCTGAAATCGATGTACTGGCGGCCGCAGGCATCGGCGAGCACGGAGCCCTGGGCACGAGTGAAAAGGCTGGCACCGGCTGAACGGGCGTAATCCCTGATGTGAGATTGCACCCGTTCGAGAATTCTAGGTTCGATCACGGTTTACTCCCCCTGGCAGGCTAGGCCTGTGGTTCGAGTCTCCGCGCCCCTCAAACCGCTATGCCCGATTCTGGCTGTGTGCCGACTTCCAGGGGAACGTCGAGCATGGGCGATGCGGCTTCCGGAAGCGCCGGTTCGGTGGCATGGCTAGATTCCATGAGGGCGACAATACGTTCCAACGAAAGCGTAATGGTCGCTTGTTCGAGTTCAGGCAGCTCGTTGAGGGCTTCCGCCAGCTTCTGTTGCAGGGGCGACGGTGTGTCGCGCACGAGGTTGCAGCCCGCTTCAGTGGCGGACACCCTGACGATGCGGCGGTCTTCACGGCTACGTTCGCGCAGCACCCAGCCCTTGTCTTCAAGACGGTCGAGAATACCGACGACCGTGCTGGGGCTCACGTGGATTTCCCGGCTGATCGCGGTCGTGGTGAGCGGACCGTTCTCGACCACGGCGCGCAAGCACACGAGCTGCGGCGCCGTGATATTGCTGTAGGCGGCAAGTTGGCGAGAATGGAGAGCAATTGCGCGAGTAATGCGCCGCAATGCCCGCAATATGCGCAAATCATACTGGGGCGCGGAATCCATGGAAACCATCATGTACCCGAAAGAATGGAACTGCGTTTATTTCAATAAGAATGGTATTAGGGCCAACCCTGAGGTGTCAACCAAAGGGGCGTGCTCCGGAGCCCACCGTGGGGATTGAGCCACGATAAGGCTCATGTCAGTTATACGCCCCCCGTTCCCGCCAATCAGGCGGTCCCACCGACAGTCAGGCCTTCCACGCGCAGAGTGGGCATGCCGACGCCCACGGGAACGCT
This sequence comes from Pseudomonadota bacterium, assembly GCA_023388835.1. Classification (GTDB taxonomy): domain Bacteria; phylum Pseudomonadota; class Gammaproteobacteria; order Burkholderiales; family Burkholderiaceae_B; genus Yanghanlia. Next base: position 27,245 of record JAEWFK010000030.1, read on the forward strand.
CTGCCCTTCCTTGCCGCAGGTGCCGACGCCCGAATCGAGCTGCATGTCGTTGCCGATCATGCTGACACGGGCCATGGCGTCGGGGCCGTTACCAATCAACGTTGCGCCCTTCACCGGTGCCGTCACCCGGCCGTTCTCGATCAGATAGGCTTCAGACGCCGAGAACACGAATTTGCCGCTGGTGATGTCGACTTGTCCGCCGCCGAAATTCACGGCATACAGCCCCTTCTTAACCGAAGCGACGATCTCTTCCGGCGGAGTGGCGCCGGCCAACATGTAGGTATTGGTCATGCGAGGCATGGGCAGATGCGCATAGGATTCACGGCGGCCGTTACCCGTCACGCCTTGCTTCATGAGCCGGGCGTTCATGGTGTCCTGCATGTAGCCGCGCAAGATGCCGTCCTCGATCAAGATATTGGACTGGGTGGCTGTGCCTTCGTCGTCGATATTCAGGGAGCCGCGCCGGCCGTCGAGCGTCCCGTCGTCCACGACCGTTACGCCTGGCGACGCCACCCGTTCACCGATACGGCCCGAAAACACGCTGGACCCCTTGCGATTGAAGTCGCCTTCCAGTCCATGCCCGACGGCTTCGTGCAGCAGAATCCCGGGCCATCCCGCACCGAGCACGACGGTCATTTCACCGGCGGGTGCAGGTTGCGCCTGCAGATTGGTGAGTGCCTCGTGGACGGCGCGCTGGGCGTAGCCGCGCAGAATTTCATCGGTGAAGTATTCCAGCCCGCAGCGCCCGCCGCCGCCGCCATGCCCCATTTCCCTGCGACCGGCGTGCTCGGCGATCACGGTCAGCGACAGGCGCACCAGAGGTCGGACATCGGCCGCCAGACGGCCGTCGCTGCCGGCCACGAGCACCACATCATATTCAGCGCCGAGGCTGGCCATGACCTGCATGATGCGCGGATCAATGGCACGGGCGTAGGCTTCCACTCGTTCGAGCAGTTTGACCTTTTCGGCGGACCCCAGTGATGCGACCGGATCGATGGCTGGATATAGTGCATGCGAAGGCTGCCCGGGAGGCGCCTGGATCTTGCGCTTGCCGGCGCCCCGGCGCGCGATGCTGCGCACCGCTCTTGCGGACGACAGCAAGGCATCGGATGACAGTGAATCTGAATAGGCGAATGCGGTTTTCTCGCCGCTGATGGCGCGCACGCCGACACCCTGCTCGATGGAAAAACTGCCCGTCTTCACGATACCTTCTTCAAGACTCCAGCCCTCGCTTCGCGTGTACTGAAAATAGAGATCGGCATAATCGACGCGATGGGTGAAGATTTCTCCCAGAGCGGCGGACATATCGGATTCCGTCAGACCCCAAGGATCGAGCAATACGGATTTAGCGGTCGCCAGGGCATTCAAGGCGTGGTCAACAGGTTTCATATTCGATACGGATTTTTTATATAAGAAGGGAAGGCCTTGGCGCAGAGCGGGCGCCTTACAGGGTGCGATGGCGCAGAGCCGGCAGAGACAACCGGATATCCTCGATACGAGCCGGATCGACAAAGCCTTCCACACGGCCTTCGCCCTCGGGCAGACAGGAAATGACTTCGCCCCAGGGGTCGATCAGCATGGAATGGCCCCAGGTACGGCGACCGTTTTCGTGCTTCCCGCCCTGTGCAGACGCCAGGACATAGCACTGGTTCTCTATGGCCCGCGCACGCAGCAGGGTTTCCCAATGGGCCGATCCGGTCGTATAGGTAAACGCTGCCGGCACGACAATGAGCGCAAGTTCGCCCATGGCGCGGTAGAGTTCCGGAAAGCGCAAGTCGTAACAAACAGACAAGCCGACTCGGCCGAATGGCGCCTCGAAGGCTTGCGCCAGGCCAGCGCCCGGCCGGATCGCTACCGATTCGTCGTAGGATTCTTGCCCCTTGCGAAAACCGAAAAGATGGATCTTGTCGTAATGGGCCACCCGCTTGCCATGAGGGTTGAATACCAGCATGGCATTGTAGATGCGGTCAGCGTCCTCGCTTTGCAAGGGCAAGGTTCCGCCGAGTAGCCAGATCTCATGGCGCCGCGCGGTAGAGGAAAGGAAGTCCTGGATGGGGCCGCCGCCCAGGGATTCGCGAATCGCCAGCTTGTCGGAATCGCGGCGACCCATGAAGCAAAAATACTCCGGCAGAACAATAAGGCGTGCGCCTTGTGCCGCGGCATCAGCCACCAGTTCAGCCGCTCTGGAAAGATTCTCTTCAACTGACGTTCCCGAAACCATCTGAATGGCGGCAACGTGAAATGATTCATTGTCCGACATGGCGCCTCATCAAAATAAATTCGAGATGCATAAACAATGGGTGTAGCCGTTCACTTGTCCAACGACATAAAGTTAGAATATGAGGGCTTTCACCGCAGCGCTTCGATAATATCGGCCTGTGGATTCATAAATGATGAATGTTCTTAATCGGAAAAACATATGACACGGACCAATTACGCTATGCAGCGTCGCAAGCTTGAAAAGGAAATAGTTCGTCTCCAGAAACAAGCTGCCGCACTGGAACAAAAACAACGCGGGCCCGTCATCAATGACATCGTCCGCCGTATGCGTGAGTACGATATCACGCCCGAAGACATCGCCGCAGCGTTCAGCCGTAAAGGCCGTGGCAGCGGCGCCGGCGCCAGCGCCGGCAGGACCGCATCGCCGGCCACTGCCCGCAAAACGGGTGCCTCGGCCACGCGCAGCCCCGTGCCACCCAAATACCGCAACCCCGAAACCGACGCCACCTGGTCTGGCCGCGGTAAACCCCCGCGCTGGATTTCCGAAGCTGAAAGCCAGGGAAAGAGCCGCGACAGCTTCCTGATCAATCCTTAAGGGACTGATTCGCCGGGTGGGAAACCGCCCGGTCTTATCCGAACGCCAGCAAGTCAGCGTGGCAGCTCGAATCGCACTTCTCTGACCTGGCCGTTATTACCAGGGAAGTCGTCGAATATTGCCTGCATCAAATACGGCATGGCGGAATCCAGGTTATTGGTTTGACTGCTATGAGTGGCCGTGGCGCGGTAAACCTCGCGTCCGGCATCCTGCTGATCGAATATGGCGACAGTCAGCGTATTGCGATAAACGTCCACAGGCACATTCACCACCGAGGGCGAATAGAAGATACCCCCGCCCCATCTGTTCCAACCACCGTAATAGCCGCCGAACGCAGACCCCATCCAGCCGTCATTCAAATAGGCGTCGTTATAGCGCTGGACCCAGACTTGCTTGACGGGGTTTTCATATTCCATTTTCACGTCGAAACGCGGTTGCGCCGATCCGACAGCTTCACGCAAGCCGGTGGGGCCGATTGCCGCCCGCAGCATGTCTGAAAATGCGCCGAATTGCAGATTGCCGGATTGCGCCGGAGCGGCCACGATACGATAGTATTCGCCTTGTGTGCCCACGGGCCACTGCTGATAGCTCGTGACGCGCGCTGATAAAGTCGAGGCACAGCCTCCAAGCGCAATCAAGGCTGTCGCCAGCCCGATTCCCCACAGGGATCTCTGTACGCGTTGCACTGCCTGGCCGTTCATGATGCTCTCCTGCGCCCCCTCAGAGCGTACCCGCTGAATACTACAATAGCCGTACTGCAATTCGGCACCCTGCCATTATGCGAACTGACATGCCTTCCACAATTTCCCGCCTCGATTATCAACCGTTTCCTTATCGGTTGCCGACAGTCCGGCTCAATCTTGAACTGAGTGCCGCGCTGACGCGGATCACCTCCGTCATGGAGTTTGAGCGCACAGGCCCCGAATCAGTTCCCTTGATTCTGAACGGGCAAGATCTGGACCTGGAATCCGTGTCGATCGATGGCCGCCGTCTCAACGACGAAGAGTACGTTCTTCACGATGAAACCTTGCAGATCCATCCTGAGAGTGAACGCTTCAAGGTGGAAATCATCAGCACCTGCCGGCCTGAACGCAATTCGTCGCTCATGGGGCTCTACGTCTCGGGCGAGCATTTGTTCACGCAGTGCGAGGCGGAAGGATTCCGCCGCATCACCTGGTTTCCTGACCGTCCGGATGTCATGGCGCGCTACCGGGTGACTCTGCAGGCCGACAAAGCCCGCTATCCGCTTCTGCTGTCCAATGGCAACCTCCTGTCATCCCGTGATCTGGGCGATGGCCGCCACGAAGCCGTGTGGGAAGACCCGCATCCCAAGCCCAGCTATCTATTTGCCGTCGTGGCGGGCGACTTCGCCTGCCGCGAAGAACGCGTCACCACCCGTAGCGGCCGCGACGTACTGCTTCAGGTCTACAGCGACCACGGGACCCGCGACAAGACCGAATGGGCGATGGACTGCCTGGTCCGATCAGTGCGCTGGGACGAACAGCGCTACGGGCTTGAACTCGACCTGGACCGGTTCATGATCGTGGCGGCACGCGACTTCAACATGGGCGCCATGGAAAACAAGGGACTGAACGTCTTCAATTCGGCCTATGTGCTGGCAGACCCCTCCACTGCCACAGACACAGCGTACCGCGCAATCGAAGCAGTCATCGGGCATGAATATTTCCATAACTGGACCGGCAACCGAGTCACGTGCCGCGACTGGTTCCAACTTTCCCTCAAGGAGGGCTTGACAGTATTCCGCGATCAGGAGTTCTCAGCCGATATGCTGGCTGCCGGCCTTGAAGACGCCGCCGCCGCGAGCGCCCGCGCGGTGAAACGTATCGACGATGTATCAACGCTCAGGATTGCGCAGTTCCCCGAGGACGCCGGCCCCATGGCCCACCCCATCCGTCCGGAAAGTTATCAGGAAATCGCGAATTTCTACACCGCGACCATCTACGAAAAAGGCGCTGAAGTCATACGCATGCAGCAAACCTTACTGGGGCGCGAGGGCTTCCGCGAAGGCCTGGAAGAATACTTCCGCCGCCATGATGGACAGGCCGTGACCTGCGACGACTTCATCGATGCCATGGAGTCCGTCTACCGGGCCCGCCAGCCGGGCCGCGACCTCCAGGCATTCCGTCGTTGGTACAGCCAGGCCGGCACGCCACGCGTGAGCGCGCATTTGGAACACGACGCCGCTGCTGCCACGTGCACCATTACCCTGTCGCAGAGCTGCCCACCGGTAGGGATCGAACTGCTTGAAGACCCGCCAGCGGAAAAATCCCCCCTGCACATCCCGGTGGCCATCGGACTTCTTTCCCCTGAAGGCGAGACCATCGTCCCGGAGGGCTGCGCCCCTCATGCTGGCGCGGCACCCGGCACGGTTCTGCTGGAACTCACGCAGGCACGTCAGTCCTGGACTTTCCAAGGCGTGACGCAGCGTCCCGTGCTGTCCCTGCTGCGTGACTTTTCCGCCCCCGTCGTGATTGACTACGAACGCCCCGACACGGAACTGGCGTTACTGGCCCGTTCCGATTCCGACCCCTTCGCCCGTTGGGAAGCGGGCCAGGAACTGGCCCGCCGGTTGTTGCTCGCCCGCGTACTCGCCATCACCGACGGAACAAGCGCCACGGATAGCGACACCCTTTGCGAGACCTGGACAGCCCTTCTGCACGATGAAACGCTTTCAGCCGATTATCTCGCACGGGTGTTGTCGCTGCCTTCGCAGAAGGAACTGCTCGAGCAGACTTCCCCCATGGAGCCACAAGCCGTATTTCGGGCGCATCGTGAACTTAGGGCCGAGCTGGGCGAGCGCCTGGCGGCACTGTGGAAACTTCAGCACGAGACCACGGTCGACACGGACGCGCCCTATTCGGCGGACCCGGAATCGGCGGGGCGCCGGGCCCTGCATGCGTTGTCGCTGGGTTACCTGCTTGCCGGCGGACACCCCGACGCGAACCAGCTCGCCATGCGGCAGTACGAATCTGCCCGGAATATGACTGACTGCATGGGCGCCCTGACCGCTCTTGCGGCGTGGGGCACCGAAGAGGCCCGCAATTCGGCCTACCGCCATTTCTACGACAGCTGGCAGGACGACCCGCTGGTGGTTGACCGCTGGTTCTCAGTACAGGCGTCTTCGCCCTTCACCACGGTGGAAGAGATCCAGGCGCTGATGCTGCATCCCGCCTTCTCGTTACGCAATCCGAATCGGGCGCGCTCCGTCGTCTTCCAATTCTGCATGAACAACCCCGCCAACGCACACACTGAAGCGGGCTACAACTTCTGGGCCGAACAAGTGTTGGCGCTCGATGCACTCAACCCGGAAATCGCCGCCAGGCTGGCACGCGCCTTCGATAATTGGTCGAGGCTCACCGTCAGCCTGCGCACACCGGCGCGCGCCGCTTTGGAACGGATACAGCAACACCCCACGCTCTCGCGCAACGTCGCGGAGATCGTCAACAAAGCCTTGAGCATCCATCAGGAGCCCTAATCAATGAAGTACAAATCCCTGACCCAGTACCTGGTCGAGCAGCAGCGCTGCGAAGAAGCCATGTCCGCAGAGCTGCGCCTGCTCATCGAAACCGTTGCCCGGGCGTGCAAGGCCATCGGTCATGCCGTAGGGAAAGGCGCGCTCGGCGGTGTGCTGGGAAGCCTGGAAAGCGAGAACGTACAAGGCGAAGTCCAGAAGAAGCTCGACGTACTGTCGAATGAGATTCTGCTGGATGCCAATGAATGGGGCGGCCACCTCGCGGCCATGGCGTCCGAGGAGATGGAAACCATCCATCTGATCCCGAACCGCTATCCAAAAGGCGAATACCTGCTGCTGTTCGATCCCCTGGATGGCTCTTCGAACATCGACGTGAACGTCTCCATCGGCACCATTTTCTCGGTGCTGCACGCGCCCGCCGAGGCATCGGGCCGCGAAGTCGAGGAAGGCGACTTCCTGCAGCCCGGCACCCGCCAAGTGGCTGCCGGCTATGCCGTCTACGGCCCGCAGACCATGCTGGTATTGACGGTCGGCAATGGGGTCGTGGGCTTTACCCTCGATCGTGAAACCGGTGCCTGGCGCCTGACGCACGACAACATTCGCATTCCCGAGCAGACCAAAGAATTCGCGATCAACATGTCGAACATGCGCCACTGGGAAATGCCCGTGCGGCGCTACATCCATGAGTGCCTGGCCGGCAAAGAAGGTCCGCTCGAAAAGGACTACAACATGCGCTGGATTGCCTCCATGGTGGCGGACGTGCATCGCATTCTGAGCCGCGGCGGCATCTTCATGTATCCGCGGGACGAGCGCCCCAGCGGCAAGGCCGGCAAACTTCGCCTGATGTACGAAGCCAACCCCATGGGCTTCATCGTGGAGCAGGCCGGCGGCTTGGCCGTGGACGGCGCCCAGCGCATCCTGGACATCCAGCCCACTACCTTGCACCAACGCGTCGGCGTCGTGCTGGGTTCGCGAGAAGAGGTCGAACGCGTACAGCGCTATCATCGCGAAACCGGCCAGCCGTAGCAGGCGAAATCAGAGTCCGCTAAGGCCACCATATCACGGTCAGACCAGGATTCTCGATTGACGAAAATCATGGTCCGGGCGGACTCGATTTCGTGGCCCAGCCTTTTTATTCGATGGTGAGTATCGTGGCGCCGGTGGTCTTGCGGGCGGCCAGGGCTTCCTGGGCCTGCGCGGCCTGCTCCAGGGAGAATCGCTGGCCGATGGCGACCTTGATGCTGCCGTCAACGATGAGACCGAAGAGCTCGTCGGCTGCGGCCTGCATGGCTTCCTGTGTCGGCACATAGTCTCCCAGCTTGGGGCGGGTGACATAGATCGAACCCTTGGCATTCAATAGCGCCAGGTCCACCCCTTCGACGGAGCCCGAAGCATTGCCAAAGCTCACCATCAGCCCGCGCGGTTTCAAGCAGTCAAGCGAGGTCATCCAGGTGTCCTTGCCCACGCCGTCGTACACAACGGGCAGCTTGGCGCCGCCGGTGAGCTCCATAACGCGCTCAACGACGTTTTCCTTGCTGTAGTTGATGACTTCCCAAGCGCCATGCTCTTTCGCCAGCGCGCACTTCTCATCACTGGATGCCGTACCGATCAGCTTCACGCCAAGCGCACGAGCCCACTGGCAGGCAAGCAGACCTACGCCGCCAGCCGCAGCATGGAACAGTATGGTTTCGCCTTCCTGCAGGCGATAGCACTGCCGGAACAGATATTGAGTGGTAAGCCCCTTCAGCATGACGGCTGCAGCATCTTCGTAGCTGATGGCGTCCGGCAGCTTCACCACGCGAATGGCCGGCACGTTGCGCAGCTGGGCATAGGCGCCGATAGGGCTCTGGCCATAGGCCACGCGGTCACCAATCTTCAGGTGCGACACGCCCTCGCCCACCGCCACGACGTCGCCGGCTGCCTCGAATCCGAGCCCGTGTGGCAAGGCATGCGGGTACAGCCCAGTACGAAAATAAATGTCGATGAAGTTCAGGCCCGCCGCCTTCTGGCGTATAGTCACTTCGCCTTGCGCGGGCGCCGGCACATCCACCGTCACGAGTTTCAGCACTTCAGCGCCCCCGTGGGCGTCGATACGTACTGCTTTGGCCTGGTTCGTCAAGATTTGCCTCCGTTCGCTCAAGTAAAGTTACAAGAGTCTAGTCCAATCTCTTCGCGGAATCATCCGTTTCTCCCGGCCGTATCAAAATGACCCGCCAGAGCGCCCTGATCGCCATCCACATCGCCGCCGTGCTCTTCGGCCTGACCGGCATCTTTGGGGAACTTATCCACGCTGATGCAATGGTCATCACCGCCGGGCGAGCCGCCTTTGCCGTCGCAGCCCTGCTGGCCTTCATGCGCTGGCAGGGGTCTTCGGCAAGGGCCGGAATAGACCGGCGCAGCGCCGGGGTGCTGGGCGTGGCCGGCATCATGCTGGCTATACATTGGGTCACCTTTTTCATCGCCGTAAAGGTGGGCGGAGTGGCCATTGCCACATTGGGCTTTGCCAGCTTCCCGGCCTTCATCACACTATGCGAGTGGCTGGTTCTGCGCGAACGCGTTGCGCGGGAGGAATGGGTCATTTTGCTGCTCGTAACCACCGGTTTGGTTCTGGTCACGCCGTCGTTCGACTTTCGTGATGAAGCCACTGTGGGGTTGGCGTGGGCGGTGGCCTCAGGCCTGTCATTCGCCCTTTTCACCCTTATCAATCGCAAGGCGGCCGGCCATATCTCCGCCTACCAAGTGGCTTGCTGGGAGAACCTGGTGGTGCTGCTGGTGACGCTGCCATTCAGCCTGGGCAGCGTGGGCGCAGTCAGCCCGCTGGACTGGTTCTGGCTGGCTTTGCTCGGCGTATTCTGCACGGCGCTGTCGCACTACCTGCTGGTTTCAAGTCTGATGGTGCTGAAGGCGCGCAGCGCAGGAATCGTGATTGCGCTTGAGCCGATATATGCCATTTTCTTTGCCGCCGTACTGTTTGCACAGTATCCCGGCGCGCGCGCTCTGTTGGGCGGCGCGATCATGATCGGCGCCATCGTATGGTCGGGGCTGCGCAAGCCTTGAAGGAAGCGCCGGCACGTTGGTTTCAACAGAATCAGCGGCGGCCGGTCAACGAGCCCAGCACACCTCTCACCCACTGATTGGCTGCCCGCCGCAGCATGCTTTTTGCCACGGACTGCACCACGCCATCACGCCGACCGCCCCGTGGGCCGGTCGAGCCGAACAAGAAGTCGTTCACGGCGCCCAGCACGCCATCGTCCTTGCCCCGCTGGGAGGCGTCGCCGGCCTTGTCGGCCGCTTTCTGAGGCAGGCGCTCAACGCGCTTCAACAGCGTTTCGTATGCCGACTCGCGGTCTATTGACTGCTCATACTTGCCGCCCATGAGTGACCCGGCGAGCGCCTGCCGGCGCTCGGCGTCCGAGGCAGTGCCCATGCGGCTGCCGGGGGCAGCCACCCAGGCACGCTCGGTCGGTGCGGGTCGGCCGCCTTCGTCCAGCATGGACACCAGCGCTTCACCCACGCCCAGTTCCGTGATCGCCGCGACGATATCCAGCCCCGGCTTCGGCCGCATGGTCTCGGCCGCGGTACGGACGGCCTTCTGGTCCCGAGGCGTGAAGGCGCGCAGCGCATGCTGCACGCGATTGCCGAGCTGGCCCAGCACGGTATCGGGAATGTCCAGCGGGTTCTGTGTCACGAAAAACACACCCACGCCCTTGGACCGGATCAGGTGCACCACCTGCTCCACCTTGTCGACCAGTGCCTTGGGCGCACCGTCAAACAATAGATGGGCTTCGTCGAAGAAGAACACGAACTTCGGTTTGTCGAGATCGCCGACCTCGGGCAGGTTCTCGTAGAGCTCGGCCAGCAGCCATAGCAGGAAGACGGCATACAGCCGAGGCGACTGCATCAGTCGGTCAGCCGCCAGGATATTGACGATGCCACGGCCCGACGCGTCTGTACGAATCAGATCGAAGATCTGCAGCATGGGCTCGCCGAAAAACCGGTCGGCGCCCTGCGACTCCAGGCGAAGCAATCCCCGCTGTATGGCTCCCACGGACGCGGGCGATATGTTTCCGTAGCGGATTCGCAGTTCCGTCGCCCGGTCGCCCACGGCCTGGAGCATGGCGCGCAGATCCTTTAGATCGAGCAGAAGGAGGCCTTCCTCGTCGGCCACCCGGAAGACGATGTTGAGTACACCTTCCTGTGTGTCGTTCAGTTCCAGCATGCGCGCAAGCAGCAAGGGTCCCATATCGGAAATCGTGGCGCGCACCGGGTGTCCTTTCTCGCCGAAAATATCCCAGAACTCGACGGGCAAGGCCTCCCAGACAGGTTCCGCCAAGCCCAGGCGATCAAGCCGCTGCGTGAGCTTTTCGCTGGGTACACCGGCCTGGGACAGGCCGGAAAGATCACCCTTGACGTCGGACACGAAGACCGGCGTGCCAATACGGCTGAAGGCTTCAGTCAACACCTGCAGGGTCACCGTCTTGCCGGTCCCGGTCGCCCCCGTGATGCAGCCATGCCTGTTCGCGAACTTCGGCAGGAGAGCCACCGGGCCCTCGACCGCTTGCGCCACAATGATAGGTTCAGCCATCTGCCTTTGACCCCCGCGTCTAAATTGGACACAATGGCCGGAGTGTAATTCACGACACGGTAAAATCAGTTCTTTCAAGCGTTCTATCTATATATATGGCCGGACACAGTAAATGGGCGAACATCCAGCACCGCAAGGGGCGTCAAGACGCCAAGCGCGGTAAGCTCTGGACCAAGATCATCCGCGAGATCACCGTCGCGGCACGAGCGGGCGGCGCGGATCCCGATGCCAACCCGCGCCTGCGCATGGCCTGGGACAAGGCCACCGCCGCCAACATGCCCAAGGACAACGTCCAGCGCGCCATACAGCGCGGGGCCGGCGGGGCCGACGGCGCGAATTACGAAGAAGTGCGCTACGAAGGCTATGGTCCGGGCGGCGCGGCGATTCTGGTCGACTGCATGACCGACAACCGCACCCGTACGGTGGCTGAAGTGCGCCATGCGCTGACCAAGAACGGCGGCAACCTGGGCCAGGAAGGCTCCGTCACCTTCATGTTCAAGCACTGCGGCCAATTCCTTTTTGCACCGGGCGTATCTGAAGAACGCGTCATGGAAGTCGCCCTCGAGGCCGGCGCCGAAGACATCGAAACCGACGAAGACGGCATGATCGAAGTCGTCTGCGAGCCCTCCGCCTACGCCGCCGTCAAGGCAGGATTCGAAGCGGCCGGTCTCGAACCTGAAGTCCAGGACGTCATCATGAAGGCGCTGAACGAAACTGAAATCACCGGCAGCGACGCCGAGCGCACCCAGAAGCTCATCGACATGCTTGAATCCCTCGACGACGTGCAGCAGGTGTACACCACAGCCGTATTCGACGAATCCGCACAACCTTCCTGACATCAAACCGGGCCCGGCACGCCGGGCATGCCCACTTCCCATACAAAAAATGAAACTACTCGTCATTGGCAGCGGCGGACGCGAGCACGCGCTGGCCTGGCGGCTTGCCAAATCTCCCCGCGTGCAGACCGTGTACGTCGCGCCGGGCAACGGCGGCACCGCCCGCGCAGAGCAAATTCGCAACCTTGCGCTGTCGGACATTTCCGAACTGATCGACTTCGCACGCAATGAAAAAATTGCCTATACGGTCGTGGGCCCGGAAGCGCCCCTGGCGGCCGGGATCGTAGACGCCTTCCAGGCCGCCGGCCTGAAGATCTTCGGGCCGATACGGGACGCCGCGCAGCTCGAAAGTTCCAAAGACTATGCCAAGGCTTTCATGGTGCGCCACGGCATACCCACCGCCGCCTACGCCACGTTCACCGACCCAGACGCAGCTCACCGCTACATCGACGAACAGGGTGCGCCCATCGTGGTGAAGGCCGACGGCCTCGCCGCCGGCAAGGGTGTCGTGGTGGCCGCCACACTGGCAGAGGCCCACGCCGCCGTCAACACCATGCTCGGCGACGGATCCTTTGGCGATGCGGGCGCCCGCGTGGTCATTGAAGAATGTCTTGAAGGCGAGGAAGCCAGCTTCATCGTCATGTGCGACGGGCACAACGTATTGCCGCTGGCCACCAGTCAGGATCACAAACGCCTGCTTGACGGCGACGAAGGTCCAAACACCGGGGGCATGGGTGCGTATTCGCCCGCACCGGTCATTTCGCCTGCGCTGCACAACCGCATCATGCGCGAGGTGATCCACCCCACGATGCAGGGCATGGCGCGCGACGGCCTGCCCTATTCAGGTTTCCTGTATGCGGGGCTGATGATCGGACCCGGTCCCGACGCCACCCGCCCGCTGAAAGTGCTGGAATTCAATTGCCGGATGGGCGACCCCGAAACCCAGCCCATCATGATGCGCATCAAAAGCGATTTCAGCGAAACGCTTGAGTTGGCCATCGCAGGCCGGCTGGACGAAGCCGAAATCGAATGGGATCGCCGTACGGCGATTGGCGTCGTACTCGCCGCCGCCCACTACCCCGGCACACCGCGTACCGGCGACGCCGTCACTCGTCTTGCGAACGATTCCGACGAATGCGTGATCTTTCACGCAGGCACCCGGCTCGAGGACGATGTCCTCCAGACATCGGGCGGGCGTGTGCTTTGCGTAACGGCCCTGGGCGACTCTCTGAAGCGCGCGCAGGCTGCCGCCTACGAGGCCGTCACCCGCACCCACTTCGACGGACAGCAGTATCGGCGCGACATCGGCTGGCGCGCGTTGCACTCTCCTGCGGCGGGCGCAGCCACCACACCCGGCAAGGCATGAGCATCCAGGAAGATCTCATCCGTGGCTGGCTCACCGGTCTGCAGACGAACATCGTCAGCGAGCTCGAGCACATCGGCGAGGCGCCGTTCGCCGACGACGCCTGGGTCCGCCCGGAAGGCGGCGGCGGCCTGAGCCGCTACCTGGAAAACGGCCCCGTATTCGAACGTGCTGCCGTACTGTTCAGCCACGTTCAAGGCAGCCACCTGCCCCCCACGGCAAGTGCCCGGCGCCCTCAGTTGGCCGGGCGGCCCTGGCAGGCCATGGGCGTGTCGCTGGTGCTGCACCCGCGCAACCCCTTCGTTCCCACGGCACACATGAATGTCCGCTGCTTCGTCGCTCGGGCCGAATCGCCGCGAAACGAGGACGTCTTCTGGTTCGGTGGCGGGCTCGATCTCACCCCCTACTATCCCTTTGAGGAAGACGTCAGGCATTTTCACCAGGTGTGCCGCGACGCCCTGCTGCCCTTCGGACCGAATAAGTATCCAGCCTGGAAGCAGGCCTGCGATGAGTACTTCTATCTTAAGCACCGGGGCGAGACCCGTGGCGTTGGCGGCCTGTTCTTCGACGACCTGAACGAGGACGGCTTCGATGTCAGTTACGCCTTGACCCGGGCGGTGGGCGACTGCTTTCTTCCCGCCTACCTGCCCATTGTCGCGCGCCGCAAAGCCACA
>JAEWFK010000052.1 GCA_023388835.1 Pseudomonadota bacterium
CATTACGGCATCGTTCCCCATTTCGTACAGCAAAGCCGCATGCCGACCGTCTTGACGCTGGTCGAAGCCGGCAGCGGCCTTGCGTTGGTCCCGCGTTCGGCCATCCGGTCTGCGAACCTGGTCGGCATCCCCTTGCAGCGTAACCCCGCGGCCCGAGCATCCCTCGAAATCATGATGCTGCGTTCGAACCAAGCCAGTACGGTGCGCAGTTTCATCGCCTGGCTCAGCGCACGGGCTTCGTGACCGGCTCCATGAACGGGCTCCATGAAGGGGCTTCTGCTTCACACCTGCTCAGCGATTCACTCTCTTGCCAAGTCGAATACCAGCACCTCGGCATGCCGCCCGTTCTCCAGCCTCAGCTCGGTTTCGCCGTCGAGCAACGCTCCGTCGCCCCCTGTCAGCGCATGGCCGTTGACCGTCAGTTCTCCGCGCGCCAGGTGAACGTAGGTCAGGCGGGTCGGATCGAGCGGCCGTGTCTCGGCCTGATCAGCATCGAACAGCCCGGCATGGATGGCTGCGTCGGCATTCATGCTCACCGAGCCGCTTTCGCCGTTCTGTGAAGCCACCAGCGCCAGGCGGCCTTGCCGCTGCTCGCGGTCGAAGTGCTTTTGCTCGTAGCCCGGCCGTATTCCTTTGAACTTGGGAAGAATCCAGATCTGCAGAAAGTGCGTGCTCCGATCCTGCAGATTATTGAATTCGCTGTGCATGACGCCCGTTCCGGCGCTCATGCGCTGTACGTCGCCCGGGCGGATGATGCCGCTATTCGCCGCGCCGGCTTTGCCGTTGCCCATGCTGTCCTGGTGCGCCAGCTCGCCGTCCAGCACGTAGCTGATGATCTCCATGTCACGGTGGCCATGGGTGCCGAAGCCCTGTCCGGCGGCTACCGTATCGTCATTGATGACACGCAGATTGCCGTAGCCCTGATGCTTGACGTCGAAGTAGTCTCCGAAAGAAAACGTATGGGCGCTTTGCAGCCAGCCGCCATAGGTGGACCGGCCGCGGTCCTCGGATTTGCGCAAGGTGATCATGGAATTCTCCTGTGCGAGTAATGATCGTTAGGATGAATCCACTTTAAGGCGCTTGAACCGACCGATAAATAGCCTAGAACGGCATACACCGTTCAGGAATTGGAAATAAGGTCCGCTGGGCTCACGCTTTCAAGCCCGCCACCACGCCCTCGCGCAGCAGCTCTTCCACGGCCGGGTCGTCATATCCCAGTCCGGCCAGAATTTCACGCGTATGCTCGCCTTGCTGCGGGGGCCTGCGCTCGAAATCCACCGTGAAACCCGATAGCGCAAACGGCAGCCCGATCTGGTAGCCATCCGGGCCGTTATGGATGACGCCGCGTTCCTGAAAATGCGGATCGCGAATCGCTTCGTCCAGGGTCCTGACGGGCGAAACGCAGCAGTCGAACCCTCGAAAGACCCGCTCCCAGTCGGCCAGCGTGCGGGATCGGATGGCTTCGGCCACTTCGGCCTTGATTGCTGGATTTTCCTGCGGCACGTGTGTTTGGCGGTCCTTCAGCTGCGGCCGCTCAATGGCGTCGCAGAAGATGTCCCAGAACTTTTTCTCCTGTGCGCCGATGGCCAGGTGGCGGCCATCCTGTGTTTCATAGATGTTGTAATGCGCCGTCCCGCCCGTATGCGTGCCCAGACCTCTGGCGGGCACTTCATTGCCTTCGTTCAGCAGGGCCACGGGCAGGGCGGACAAGGCCATCAGGCTGTCCGCCATCGATACGTCGACCTGCCTCCCGCGGCCGCTGCGTTCAGCCTGAAGCAGGGCCGCCATGATGCCGGTCGCAGCGCTAAGCGTGCCGCCGGCCAGATCCGCCAGCAGGAAGCCCGGAATGGCGGCCGCTTCGGGCGTGCCTGTCTGGCTCAGCACGCCGGTCAGCGCCTGGAAGTTGATGTCGTGGCCCGCCGCTTGACTATGGACGCCGGTCTGGCCGAAGCCCGAGATCGCGCAATACACCAGGCGCGGGTTGTGTTCCGCAAGTCGCTCGTAGCCCAGGCCCAGACGTTGCATGACGCCCGGGCGAAAGCTCTCCAGGACTACGTCGCTGCGGGCGACGAGCTTCAGAAAAACCGCCTTTCCGGCGTCGGTCTTCAGATTGAGACGCAAGCTCTTCTTGCCGCGGTTGACCTGTTGCCGCATGGAAGGGCGTGCGTAATCGCCCGCGCCGGTATCTTCGACCTTGATGACTTCGGCACCCAGGTCGGCCAGGTATTGGCCGCAGAGCGGGCCGGGCAGCAAGCGGGTCAGGTCCAGCACCTTGATACCGTACAGCGGAGCAGAAGAATCGGCGTTTGTTGTGGTCATGTCATAACACCCAGGTTTGATAGCGTTTGAGATGTTCGACCGCGCTGCGGATATTGGCGCGGCGTAGTGCTTCGGCCTTCTCGGCATCGCCTTCGCGCAAGGCTTGCAGGATGGCGCGGTGCTCGATCAGGCCTTGCTGAGTCCGGCCGGGCAGGATCATGACGCGGCGCATGATGACCTGGCTTTTCTCCAGGATACCGTCAAGCATGTTCGCAAGCACGGGATTGTGCGCAGCCTCGATCATGCGCGCGCGCCAACGGCGGTACTCCACGAAAAAAGCTTCGATGTTGTTGTCTTCGACGTACTGCTCCATGAGGCCGCCCGGGGCATAGAGATCCACCATGTCCTGCCAGGATTCAGGCGGTACGTTTTTCGCAGCCAGGCGCGCGCACATGCCTTCGAGCGCTTCTCGTACGTCGTAGATCTCGAATACCTGACTCAGCTCCAGCTTGCACACCACCGTACCGCGGTTGGGTATGCGCATGACCAAGTCCAGCGCCTCGAGCGCGGAAAACACTTCGCGCATACGCGCGCGGGTAATGCCGAACTCGCGCGCCATGCGCTCTTCCACCAGCTTGGTGCCCGGCGGGATCTCGTGGGAGGCAATTCGTTCACGCAGAACTTCGAGCACGGGGTTGGGGTGCTTGGACGGGCTCTGCTTGCGTTTGCTGGTTTTGTCAGCAGTCATTTTTCTTACCTTGGATGAAGGGTTAGAAGCAGGATTGTAATCAGAACTGTGTTTTTTAGTGTGGCGCGACGCGTGACAGGCGGAGCGCGCGCTAGCCCCTCGCCGGCTCACCGGAAAAAGGCATCAGCCCCTCCCAAAATTCGCCCGTTGTGAAGCGCCGCTCCTCACCACTCACTTTGTTGAAATCATAATTGGATAACAAATTGGACACAAAACTGATTGACATACCAGTATGCACTTAATAGCATTAATAAAACGACATTAATGGAGGCGACGGTGGTGGATACGACATATGGGCCGCTGCAGGGCGTGAAGGTGCTGGAACTCGGCTCCAGCGTGGCGGGCCCGTTCTGCGGCCGCTTGCTGGCGGATTTCGGCGCCGAGGTCATCAAGGTGGAGATTGAGACCGGCGACCCGGTGCGCAGCATGAGCAAACGCGTGGAAGGCCGCTCGCTGTATGCCGCGAGCATCTTCCGGAACAAACAGCTGGTTTCCATCAATCTGCGCAGCGAGGCCGGCCGCGACGTGATTCGGCAACTGGCCGATAAATGCGACATCGTGGTCGAGAACTTCCGCCCCGGCACATTGGAAAAATGGGGACTGGGCTATGCCGATCTCTCGGCCCGCAACCCCGGGCTCATCATGGTGCACATCAGCGGTTTCGGCCAGAGCGGCCCTTATCGCGAGCGCGCCGGCTACGGCGCCATCGGCGACGCCGTCAGCGGGCTGCGGCACCTGACAGGCGACCCCGACCGGCCGCCCGCGCGCATCGCGGCCTCGGTTGTCGATGAAGTCACGGGCATGTACGGCGCATTCGGAGCGCTCATGGCCATGCGTGTGCGCGACCAGACCGGCAAGGGGCAGGAAGTCGACAGCGCCCTGTATGAATCGGCCTTCAGCCTGATCGAGCCGCACGTGCCGGCCTACGGCAAGTTGGGCATCATTCCCAGCCGCGTTGGTTCGCGCCTGCCGGATAGCGCGCCCAACAATCTGTATGTGGCGCAAGACGGGCGCTACGTTCACATCACGGCTATGGGCGACTCGGTCTTCGCTCGTCTTGCCAAGGCAATGAACCGGCCGGAACTGGCTGATGACCCGCGCTACCGGACCATGCAGGCGCGCTCCTCGAACGAAGAAGAACTCGATCAGATCATCGGGGGCTGGGCCCAAGGCTTTGCCGCCGCCGATCTCGAGCGCACGCTGGAAGAGCAGGGCGTCCCCGCCGCGCGCATCTACGATATGGAAGATGTCTTCAACGACGTCCACTTCCACGAACGCGAGATGCTCGTCAAGGTTCAGGACCCGGTCCTGGGCGAGCTCACCCTGCCTGGCATCGTTCCCAAGCTCTCCGCCACGCCGGGGCGCATCGTCCATGCCGGCCACGATGTCGGACAGGACACGCGCTCCGTCCTGGAGCGCGTGCTGGGGCTGGACGCCGACGCCATTGATAACTTGGCGGCGCAGAAGGCGATCTTCTGCGGAAACGCGACAGAAGGCGAAGTGCGGATGGAGGCCCAGGCATGAACGACATCGCGAAACTGAACAATTTGGCGGAACCGCAGTTCCCTTCAGATCAGAACATCTCGTCGGAAGCGCAAGCCATGCCAGATTCGAAGACTCCAGGGCTGTCCGAAAGGCTGGAATCCGAGTTCCGTGAGAAAGAAGCCCAGGCGCTGGCCATGGGCGGTGAGCGCAAGCTGGGATTGCGAGCCGAACAGGGCGTGTTGAACGCCCGATCGCGGGTCGATCTGCTGCTGGACGAAGACAGTTTTGTCGAGTCGGGCCGGTTCGCGGTGTCGTCGTTTTCTGAAGAGGCCGCCGCCAAGACGCCGGCCGACGGCAAGATTGCGGGCTACGGGAAGATCGCCGGGCGCTGGTGTGCGGTCGTGTCCAATGACTTCACGGTCATGGGCGCCTCGAGCAGCCTGACCAACGCCAAAAAGATTGCTCATATGAAGCGCCAGGCGGCCAAGCGCGGCATGCCCATGATCTTCCTTGGGGAATCGTCCGGGGCGCGTCTGCCGGACACCATGGGCGCGCGTGGGATGGGCCTGGGGCTGGGCAATGACCCCACGCAATACCAGCGCAAGCGCGAAACACCCTGGGCCGCTGCGGTGCTGGGCCAGTGCTACGGGTCTTCCTTTCTATATACCTGCTGCTCCGATTTCAGCGTGATGCGCAAGGGCGCGGTCATGGCCGTCTCCAGCCCTCGGCTGATCGAGATGGCGACCAATGAAAAGATCGACCCGCAGCAGCTGGGGGGCTGGAAGGTCCATGTCGACGGCACGGGCCTCATCGACAAGGTGGTGGAGACCGACGAAGAAGCGCTGCAGGCCATCAAGTCCTTCCTGAGCTATCTGCCGTCCAGCAACAAGGAAGCGCCGCCGGTACATGACGTGCCCGCCGGTTCGGGCGAGGGCATGAAGGACATTCTTTCCTTCCTTCCGGAAACGCGCACGCGGGTCTACGACATGCGCAAAATCATCAAGACCATCGTCGACAAGGATTCCTTCTTCGAACTGAAGGAGCGCTTCGGCAAAGTGGTGGTCACGGCACTGGCCCGCATCGACGGCCATACCGTGGGCATTTACGCCAACAACCCCATCAACAAGGGCGGCGTGCTCGACGTCGACGCCTGCGACAAGATCCAGAGCTTCCTGGTGCTGTGCGACTCCTTCAACATTCCCATCGTCTCTTTGGTCGACACCCCGGGATTTGTGATCGGGGCCGAAGCGGAGCGCCGCAAGGCCACGGGCAAGATCGTCAACTTCATGAACGCCTTGCAGCTGGTCACGGTGCCCAAGATATCCATCATCATCCGCAAGAGCTACGGCCAGGCCTTCCTGAACATGGGCGGCGGGCGTAATTCCGATGAGGTCGTGGCCTGGCCCACGGCGGAAGTCAGTTTCATGACCCCACGCTTCGCCGCGAACATCGCTTACGGGCTCACTCCGGAAGACGAAGGCTTCGACGATGCGATGGTCAAGATGGATCGCGAGAACAACGTCTGGGAAATGGCGGCGGTGTATGCCATTCAGGACGTGATCCGTCCGCAGGACACGCGTGAATACCTCAAGCGTGTATTGAGCGCGCATCGCGCCGACGGCGCGATCGGCGACCATGAATTGCGCAACTGGCCCACCAGCTATTGAGCCCGGCGCTGCAGCCAAACCATGAATACAAAAGGGAGACAAGAATGAGCGTCCATGAAATCGTGAGCGAAATTTCCGGTTCGGTGTGGCAGGTCCACGTGAGCCCGGGCGACCAGGTGAGCTCCGGCGATGAACTGATGATCCTGGAGTCCATGAAGATGGAGATCCCCGTGCTGGCCGAGGAAGCCGGCGTGGTGGAAGCCGTGCTCGTGGAAAAGGGCGCATCGGTCGAGGAAGGGCAGGTCGTCATTTCCCTGCGGACATGAAGGACGCCGATATGACCACCTGGAAAGCAGAAAACGCGGAACTTCAGCTACGGCGGCAGTGGTCCACCGAGATGGGCGGCCCACAAGCCGTCGCCAAGCATCATGCGCGCGGGTCACTGACCATACGCGAGCGGATCGGCGGTGTGCTGGATGAAGGCTCCTTCCAGGAGATAGGGCGATTGACCGGCGAAGGGAAATACCAGGCGTCGGGTGTCAGCCATGTCACGCCCGCGCCCTATATCATGGGCCTGGGCGCGGTCGACGGGCGCCCCGTGGCCGTGGGTGGCGAAGACTACACGATACGCGGCGGCACCAGCTGGCGCGGCGACCGCCGTAAGGGCGGGCAGGGCGGTTTTGTCGAAGACATGGCCTTGCAGTACAGCATTCCGCTCATCAACCTGATCGATGGCGCGGGCGGTAGCGTGGCCTCCATCCGCAAGCGCGGCCATGCCGTGTTCCCAGGCGTCGACGGCTTCGAACGCTCTGTGGAACTGATGTCCCATGTTCCCGTGGTCAGTGCGGTCATGGGCGTCGCCGCGGGCGGCCCGGCGGGCCGGGCGGTGCTTTCCCACTGGTCGGTCATGGTCAAGAACAGCAGCCAGGTATTCGCCGCCGGCCCTCCCGTGGTGGAGCGCTCGCTGGGGCTCAAGCTCACGCGTGAAGAACTGGGCGGCACGAAGATCGCCGCCGACAAGGCCGGCACGATCGACAATGTTGCGGATTCCGAGGCGGAAGCCCTGGAGATGGTTCGCCGTTTCCTGGCTTATTTCCCTTCGAACGTCTGGGAGCTTCCGCCGCAATATCCCTGCAACGACCCGATTGATCGCGTCGACGAAGAGCTTGCCGTCATCGTGCCCGAGGACAGACGCAAGCCTTACGACATGCATCGCGTCGTGCGCGGCATCTTCGATACGGATTCTCTATTCGAGATTCAGCCGGGTTTTGGTCGCGGCGTGCTGACTTATCTGGCCCGCCTGGGCGGCAAGTCGGTGGGCGTGATCGCCAACAACCCCAGGGTCTATGGCGGCGCGATGGACGCGCGGGCGGCGCGCAAACAGGCGCGCTTCATCGAATTGTGCGACACCTTCCATATCCCCCTGGTCTTTCTCGTGGACCTGCCCGGTTTTCTCGTGGGACCGAACGCCGAAGAGGCGGGCACTCTGCGCGACGGCATGAGGGCAGTCTATGTCGCCATGCAGGCGACGGTCCCCATGGTGACGCTGGTCATACGAAAGTGCTACGGCATGGCGGGTATGGGGGCTTGCGACAAGAACGGCCTGAACTTCAAGATCGGCTGGCCATCGGCCGAAATCGGCAACCTGCCGGTCGAAGGCGGTGTGAAGGCGGCCTTCAAGCGCGAGATCGAGACCGCAGACGATCCACAGCAACGGGAAACAGAGATCGAGCACGAGCTCAGGCAGCTGACGTCGCCCTATCGGATGGCCGAGGCCTTCGCCATCGAGGAAATCATCGACCCGCTGGAAACCCGGGCCTATTTGTATCGGATTCTGGAAGCGGCGCGTGTGGGTATGCCCCGTCGCCTGGGGCGTAAGCCCCGGTACGGCGTGCGCCCTTGATGGCCCGGCCGGCCGCCGCGATGCGGCACGCATAAAACACCTAGAGGCAGGAGACGACCATCCATGGATATGCTTACCCAACCCGCAGACCCGGAGATCAGCGTTCCCGATGGTCGTAGCATTGCGGAATTCCTGACTGACGAATTCATTCTGCCGGATGCAGCGGCCATTCCAGACGCCGTGATCGACAGAGCGGTCTGGTGCTTTGTGGA
Source organism: Pseudomonadota bacterium (assembly GCA_023388835.1). Lineage (GTDB taxonomy): Bacteria > Pseudomonadota > Gammaproteobacteria > Burkholderiales > Burkholderiaceae_B > Yanghanlia. Next base: position 8,215 of record JAEWFK010000052.1, read on the forward strand.
CACGCTGGGCGTCGCGCTGGCGGCGGCCGGTATGGATATCGGCACGGCGGCTTCCAAAGTGGTTCTCCAGACTCCCGGTGGGCCGTCCACCGTCTGGGGCAGCGCGCAAGGCGTGTCCATGACCGATGCCGCCTTCGCCAACGGCATGCTGTCCCATGCGCTGGATTTCGACGACACCCATGCGGCGGCCATCATGCATACGAGCTGCATGGTGGTGCCCGCGGTGCTCGCCATGGGCCAGGCCTCCGGGCATAGCGGCCGCGATGTCCTGGCGGCGGCTGTGGTGGGATACGAAGTCGCTGCCCGGTTGGGCCGGCTCGCCCCCGGGGACTTCCAGAACAATGGCTTTCAGGCCACCGGCGTGCTGGGCGTATTCGCTTGCGCGGCGGCGGCATCCAAGCTGCTGAGGCTGAATCGCGAACAGACGGTCAATGCCCTGGGCATAGCCGGCAGCATGGCGGGCGGCCTGATGGAGTACCTGGCCAACGGTTCCGACGTCAAGCAACTGCATGCGGGGTGGTCGGCGCAGGGCGGTATCCGCGCCGCTCAGCTTGCGGCCGAAGGCTTCACCGGCCCGCCCACCATATTCGAAGGCCGTTTTGGTGTGTTCCGTTCCTTCACACGCAAGACTGTCGACCGCGAGGCCACCATCGCCTTCTCGCCCGGCGTCTGGGAGGTCGAGCTGATGGGCCCCAAGCCCTATCCCGCCTGCCTCTGCGTCCATGCGCTGGTGCAGGCGGCGCTCGATATCAAGCAGCAGCTGATCACGCGCGGCGGTTCGCTCGAAGATCTGGTCGACATCCATTGCCACGTACCGGAATGGTATGTGAACCTTGTCTTCGAACCGGTCCAGTCCAAGATGACCCCCGCCACTTCTTACGAGGCCCGTTTCTCCGGAGCCTATTGCATCGCCCGGGTCCTGCTCGACGACACTTTGGGGCTCGCGAGCTTTTCGCAGCAGAAGATCGATGATCCGGAAGCGGTCCGCTATGCGCAGCGGGTCACTTACGAGGTCGAAGCGCTGCCGGAATTCCCTGATGCATTTCCGGCGCGCGTCGTGGCAAGGCTCGCCTCGGGCGAGACGCTTGAGTCATACATCCGCCACAACCTGGGTTCACCGGGCAACCCGATGAGCCCCCCGCAATACGAAGAAAAATTTTTGACCGCTACACAGGAGTTCCTGGAACCGGCCGAGGCGCGTGAGTTGTTGGACGCGATCAGAGGCTTGGCCGCTCCGGATGGGATGAAGACGTTGTCAGACCGATTGGGCCGCGTGATGCTGCACAGCTGAAGGCGCCTGTTACCAAGGAGACAAAATCATGAAGAGCAGAAAAACGATATTGAGCCGGCTGCTGGGAACACTGCTGCTTTGCGGGGGCGTTTCGACCAGCCTGGCGGCAACGACCCAGGTGGCCGAAGGCCTGGAAGTCCCTGTTTATGAAGACGTCACGGGCGAATACCATTTCGCCCATGGTTTCGGCCTGACCTATGGCGCCATGCCGGTCATCCGTTATCTCGGCGCGGTGGAAAAGATGTTTCCCAACGCCAAGATCACCTGGCAGAACATCTTCACCACCGCACAACAGCGCGACGCCATGTTGTCGGGCAACCTGCATTTCGGGTCCTGCACGCCGGGGCCGTATCTGCAGTCCTGGGATCGCGGTGTGAAATGGAAGTGGCTGCAGACCACTTCAGGTTTCGAGGGCTATCTGATGGTCCGCCCCGATGGCCCGGATAAGGTCGAGGACTTCATCGATACCAAGATGAAGATGTCGCCCGGCCCGAACACGGCCCAGTATTTCGCGGTTCAGCAGTACCTGCTCGATCACGGCAAGGAACCCAAGGCGCTGGACAGGAACTGGGCAAACCTGCCCCACCCGGACGCCATGCAGGCTTTGATCGCCGGCCAGCTTGACGGCCACTTCGCCACCAGCGACTTCGCCCTGCGGCTGCAGGATCAAGGCATGAAAAAGATCACTTCCCTGAGCGAAATCTACGGTGCGCTGTATCCAGTGGGCGCCTGCGCCATGGAAGCCACGATCAAAGAGCACCCCAAACTGGCCGAAGGCTACGCCGAGGCCCTGCGCCGCGTCGCCGACTGGATGAATACGCATCCCAAGCTGGCCGCCGAGCAGATGAGCAAGTCCACCCAGGGGCGTGAGACGGCAGAGAACTTTGAAAAATACATGAAGTCCGACGTCTTCGCATCGTTCTCCAAGGATCCTAATCTGAAAGCGTATGCGGAATCCCTGCAGAAGCTGGGCGCGATCAAGAACCTTCCCAAGCAGGCCTCGGATCTTCATGCCTACCCGGATCAAGCAGGAGAAAAATGGTGAGTACGCAAGGAACAGTCGTGGATGCCCGTCTCGGGCAACCCCTGCGCCATGCGGCGCGCAGCCATGCCAGAAATATCGATTCGTCGGCCGAGCAGGTTCCGGTGCGCAGCGACAGCGTGGTCGAGATCGAGAATGTCAGCATCAACTACACCCTGGGCACCGGCCGACGCCAGGTGATCAAGGCGGTGGAAGACGTTTCGGTCTCCATTCGGCGAGGCGAAAAGCTGATCATCCTGGGGCCTTCCGGCTGCGGGAAGTCGACCCTGCTCATGGCGCTGGGCGGTTTCATTCCCATCAGCGGCGGGACCATGAAGGTGAACGGCCGCCCTGTCTCGCGGCCTTCGATGGAACGCATCATGGTCTTCCAGGATTTCAATCAACTGCTGCCCTGGATGACCGTCATCGAGAACGTGCAGTGGGGCATACGCAAGCGGCATCCCAAGATGAACGAGGATGAAGTCCGCCGCCGCGCCACCCGGCAGGTCGAGCTGGTGGGGCTGGCGCGCCAGGCGCAGCAGTTCCCTAACACTCTTTCCGGGGGGCAGAAGCAGCGTTGCGCCATTGCCAGGTCCTTCGCGGCCACGCCCGAGATCCTGTTGATGGACGAGCCCTTCGGTGCGCTGGACGCGATCAACCGCGAACGCATGCAGCAGGAGCTCAACAACATCTGGTCGGAACAGGAGAGCCCGACAACCATTGCTTTCGTGACCCACGATGTCGCCGAGGCCGTGCTGCTGGGGCATCGCATCATGGTCATGACGAACGGCCCGGGCAGGGTGAGGGCCATCGTCGAAAACAATGCGGTGGGCCGCTCGGCGGATGATCCGGAATTCATGGAGCTGTGCGCGCAGTTGCGCGAACTGCTCAAGGAGGAAATCGCATGAGCGCGCATCAAACACATGTTCCCCTGTCCTTCGGAGGGGGCGTTTCCCTTGTGTTCGACCGTTCCCGCAGACTGCTGGTGATCCTGGCCATATTCGTGATCTGGGAACTGGCCGTCCGGCTGGGCGACGTCAACACGCTGCTGTTTCCGCCGTTCTCCGCCGTCGTCGTGAGCCTGATGTCCGGGCTCGGTTTCGGCGGGACCCCGGAACTGTGGGGCTATATCTGGCAGACCCTGTCCGTGATCCTGCAGTCCTTCGCCATCAGTATCCTGCTGGCCGTGGTCCTGACCAGCCTGGCCCTGGTCAGCCGCTTCGCGAAGGATTTCCTGTACGTAGTCACGGGCATGTTCCAGCCCCTGCCGTCGATCGCGCTGCTGCCCATGGCGATCCTGTGGTTCGGCTTTACGCGGGAATCCCTGGTGTTCGTGGTGGTCATGTCCATGGTGTGGCCGGTCGCTTCTTCGCTCACCGTGGGTTTCGCCACGGTGTCGCGGACACTGGTCAGCCTGGGGCGCAACTATGAACTGGGGGCCGTCGGTACGCTGTTGCAGATCATGCTGCCGGCCGCCCTGCCCATGCTGATCTCCGGGCTGCGCGTGGGCTGGGGCTTCGGCTGGCGGACGGTGGTCGCGGCGGAACTGGTTTTTGGTTCCACCGGCAGTTCGGGCGGTATCGGATGGTATATAAATAACAGCCGGCTGTTCATGAACGTGGCTGACGGCTTTGCAGGCATCTTGCTGGTGATCATCATCGGCCTGGCCATGGAAAGCGTCTTCCTGTTCATACAAAAGAAAACCACCATGCGCTGGGGGACAGAGGCAGCCTGACTTCCGCCGGCCACTTCATTCGAGACCATGCGAGACTCAGTAGCGTTACTCCCTTTCTTGACGATAGTGCTGCTGGGTTTCGTGGCTCTCGTGGCCGGCATCATGCGGGGCTTTTCCGGCTTTGGCGGCGGCCTGCTCATTGCGCCGGTGTTCAGCCTCTTCCTCACCCCCACGGACGTCGTCGTCCTGGTGATGGTGCTGAATCTGCTCACGACCGTGCAACTGTTGCCGGAGGTACTGCGCAATGTGCAGTGGGGCACAGTCCTCAGCCTGGCGGCCACCGCGACCTTCATCGGCGTGCCCGTGGGGGTGGCGGTGCTGCACAGGGTCGACCCGGTCTTCATGCGCCGGGTGATCGGCGCCGTCGTGTCGGGTACCGCCATCCTGCTCCTATTGGGGTGGAACTATCGCGGCCGCCGGGGCCGCATCCAGGACGGTATCGTGGGCGTTTTCTCGGGCCTGCTGACTTCGATCGGGGGCGTCGGCGGCCCGCCCGTCATTCTTTATCTGCTGTCCGACCAGCGGCTGTCCCAGCATGTCTTTCGCGCGATCATCATCATGCTTTTCCTGCTGCTGCAGCTGGTCACGCTGTCGCAGATCGGGCTGACCGGCGCACTGACCCTGACCCAAGGCACCTACGTGCTGATATTGCTGCCCGTTTACGCCCTGGCGCACTGGCTGGGCGAGCGTGCTTTTCTGAAGTATGGGCACCAGCAAGCCCAGTTCAGGCGGGTCGCTCTGTGGTCGCTGCTGGTCGTGGGTCTGTTGGCGTTTGTGATCTAAAAGGTGCTTTCTTGCTGCGCAGCGCCTTCAGCGGGTCCGTGCCGGGCCTGCAAGCCCAGATAGCCGCAGATGAATTCAACGATGGCGGCGGGTTCGTTCAGCGGCAGGCAGAGCAGTTCCGTATTCAGGATCTCGTCGCTCGCCACGGCGAGGAAGCCATGGCCGGCTTCCGCATGCAGCGGCGGGTGCCCTGTTGCGGGACGATAGACTTCCAGACGCGGAATCGCTTCGTGCTTGAAGCCTTCGATCAGGGTGAGATCGGCGGGCGCGAGCCGGGTCAGCTGTTCCTGTAGCGAGGGTTCGGGTTGTTCCCGCAGTTCATGGACGATGGCGTAGCGGTAGGGCGAGGCAACCATGACTTCCTGCGCGCCGGCGACGCGAAAACGCGCGCTGTCCTTGGTGGGCGGTTCCAGCACGAGATCGTGGTGGCTGTGCTTGATGACATTGACTTTCAGGCCCCGCGCCTTGAATGCGGACAGCATGGCTACGATCAAGGTTGTCTTGCCGCTGCCCGAACGACCGGCGATGCCGAAGCAGGGGCTTTCAGCCACCGGTTTTCGCCATGACGCGAATAATGCGCGTGGGCGCGGTGGTGAATTCGTGGCGCTCGGGTTTGTCCGCAATGCCGGCCAGAATCAGCCGTTGCAGTTCGGTGTCGTCCGCGCCTTCGCGCAGGGCCGTCCCCAGCGAGACCTTATTTTCCTGACCCAGGCACAGGTAAAGCGTGCCGTCCACGCTCAGGCGCACCCGGTTGCAGCTTTCGCAGAAGTGCTGCGACATGGGAGTGATCACGCCCAGGGCGGGGATATTGTCTTCAGTCGCCCAGTAGCGCGCAGGCCCCGGGCCGCGGTGTTCGACGGTGGACACCAGGCCGAAACGGGCGGCCAGCCGGGCGCCCATCTCGTTCACGTTCACGTGCTTGTACTGGCGGCCGCTAGTGCCCATGGGCATGGTTTCGATCAGGCGAAGGATGAAGCCGTTGTCCAGCGTGTATTGCAGAACCCGTTCGACCTCGGATTCGGGCGTGGCCTGGTGGACGACGCAGTTCACCTTGATGGATTCGAAACCGACCTGGCGGGCTTCGTGGAGGCCGTCGAGCACATCTTGAAGGACGTCGCGGCGGGTGATTTCCTTGAAGGATACCGGGTCGAGGGTGTCGAGACTGACGTTCAGGCGGCGCACGCCGGCGGCTTTGAGTTCCGCCGCATGACGGACCAGGCGCGTGCCGTTGGTGGACATGGAAAGGTCTCTGACACCCGGAAGTGCATTCACGCGCGCGGCGAGTTCCGCCACGCCGCGGCGGGTGAGCGGTTCGCCGCCGGTCAGGCGGATCTTGCTCACGCCCAGGCCGACGAACAGGCCGATCAGCCGTGCCATTTCGGCGTGAGTCATCCAATTGGCGGGCTCTTCAAAACCCTTGAAGTCTTCCGGCAGACAGTACTGGCAACGCAGATCGCAGCGGTCGGTGACCGATACACGCAGATAATCGATACGGCGGCGGAAGCCATCGATAAGACCAGGGCGGACGGCGCCGCCCTGCGATTGCTTCGCGGTTCCTTGTATAACGGATATGGACATCAGGCTTCTCAATCAGAATGCTCGAATCAATCCTACACCAACTTGCCCAGGCTTGTTAGGCTGGCAAACCCCATTGCTATACTCGAATAATGATAACGATTACCTATTTTGGTTCTCTCAAGCAGCTTCAGCCTTCGGGAAGCGAGTCGCTGGCGTGGTCCGGCGGCACGACCGATGATCTGCTGGGTTTATTGCGGCTGCGCGGTCCGGCCTGGGAACAGGCACTTCAGCCGGGGCGGGTCTTCAAGCTGGCGGTCAACCAGCAGCTGCTGCACGCGCCAGGGCCTGTTCAGGACGGTGACGAGGTCGCCATTCTTCCTCCGGTGACGGGGGGCTGAAGCCATGGCGGGTGTTTCCCTGTTCAGTGTCCGTATCCAGTTTGAGCCGATTTCGCTGGCGATCGCGCCCGATACCGTGGAAGACCGCTGCGGCGCCGAAGTCCGCTTCGTCGGCAAGGTGCGCAACGATGCGCGCAACGCCGCGCTCGACCACCTTTTCCTTGAGCATTTCCCGGGCGTCACGGAATCGGAAATCGAGCGAATCATCGGTCTGGCGCGCGAACGCTGGGCTTTGCAGAAGGCGCAGGTCGTCCACCGTGTCGGACGTATCGGCGTGGGAGAAGACATTGTGGTTGTGGATACGGCCAGCGCCCACCGCCGGGACGCCTACGAGGCCAATGTCTTCATCATGGATTACCTGAAGACCCAGGCGCCCTTCTGGAAGCAGGAAGCCTTTGCCGACGGCAGTTCGCACTGGGTGGAGGCGCGCGATTCCGATCAGCAGGCGGCGAAGCGGTGGGGCCGTGATGCGCGCGCGCGCCGTATTGGCGCCCTGGTCCTGGCCGGCGGAGAAGGCCGCCGCATGGGCTATTTGAACAAGGGTCTCCAGCCTTTCCATGGCCGTCCGCTCGTCGCCCATGTGCTCGACGCCTTGCGGCCTCATGTCGATTATCTGGCCGTCAGCGCCAACCAGGACCTGCACGAGTACGAATCGCTGGGCGTGCCGGTGTTCGCAGACGATCCCGCCTTCCAGGTGCAGGGCCCGCTGGCAGGCATTGTGAGCGCGCTTCCGCAGTTCCCCGAGGGTCTGGACGCCATGCTGGTCGTGCCCTGCGACAGCCCTTTGCTGCCGGCCGACCTTGTCCCCCGGTTGGCGGACGCCCTGTTCGCGCCCCAGGGCCCGCGCGTGGTGATTGCCGCCACCGAAGGCTCGCCCCACCATGGCGTCTTCATGCTTCGCCCCAGTGTGCTGCTCACTCTGATTCCCCACTTGCGGGAAGGAGCCGACTTCAGCCTGCGCGCCTGGCTGCAGCGCTCCCCTTGCGGCATTGTCCAATTTGATGACACGCGGGCGTTTTCCAACATCAATGACCTGCAGACCTTGCAGTCACTCCAGCCTCAAAACCCCTGATAACGAACCACGAAACACTCCGCCACTGACATGTCCGACCTGCTTGATTACCACGATGCGCTGAATACTTTGTTGAAGACTCATGGCCCCGTGGCCGGTGAAGAGCAGGCACCGCTGGCTTGCCTGAACCTTAGGGTGCTGGCCCGCGATGTCGGCGTGCGGTACGACGTACCCGCCTTCGACAACAGCGCCATGGACGGCTACGCCATCAATGGAAACGACTGCGGGAAGTGGAAGGTGGTCCATCGTATCGCTGCAGGCGACCCTGGTGCGCAAAGCGTTCTGCAACGCGGCGAAGCGGCACGCATCTTCACCGGCGCACCGCTTCCCCAGGGCGCTACCGCTGTGCTCATGCAGGAGAACGTGCACCTGGATACCGACAAGAAGATCATTGCGCTCAGCGCGGCAGCAACGGCGATGACAACCGCAATGACGGCGGCAACGGCAGGCGCAGCGGCGACGGTAGCGGCCGGGGCCGGGCCCCGCGCCGAGACACCGGTTACACCCGACGTGGCGGCCGGAATGAATATCCGTCGCCAGGCCGAAGAGCTGCGGCACGGCACCACCCTCCTGCCCGCCGGCCTGCGCCTTCGGCCCGCCGCCGTGGGCCTGTTGGCGGAACAGGGCTACACCCATGCGCCCTGTGTCCGACAGGTGAAGGTCACCGTCTTCGCCACTGGAAACGAGCTGATCGAGCCTGGCAATCCGCTCCAGCCCGGCCAGATCCACAACAGCAACGGCCATATGCTGGCGGCGCTGCTGCGCGCTCAGGGCTTTGCCGTGACCGAAGGCGGCATTCTCCCTGACCAGCTGGCGGCCACGCGCGACGCGCTGAAACGCGCCGCGCAAGAGTCCGACGCCATTGTGTGCTCGGGCGGCGTATCCGTGGGGGAAGAAGACCATCTCAAGGCGGCGCTCGAAGAAGTGGGCGAACTTACCCAGTGGCGCCTGCTCATCAAGCCGGGCAAGCCCTTCACCTGGGGGCGTATCGGTGACTGCCGCGTCTTCATGCTCCCGGGCAACCCCGTGTCCAGCTTGGTGACCTTCCAGCAACTGGCCCTGCCGGCCCTGCTCAGGATGGGGGGCCTGCCGGACGAGCAGGCACGCCCTTGGCAGGTGCAGGCCCGTGCTGATTTTTCCCGAAGCAAGATTGAATCGCGCCGCGAGTTCCTTCGCGTGTCGCTGGAAGGCAGTCCCGACGGCTACCGCGCGCGGCCCATGCAGCGCCAGGGTTCGGCCATGTTGAGCGGCGCTGTGTTCGCACAGGCGCTGGCGGAGATTCCGCCGGGCGGATTGGTCGAACCGGGGCAGGTGTTGACGGTGTATCCGCTGGGCGACCGGTTCTAGCCGGGGAGCCGAGCGCGTTCATGCCGGCCGTGGCGGTGATCGGTCGCTAGTAAAGACGGACCGTCCGGCCATTCAGCTGTTCCAGCCGGACTTCATGCGCCTGCAGAGCGATCCGGTCGTCCTCATCGTGCGTCACCATCAGCAAGGGAATATCCAGAGCCTGCAGCAGCGTATCGACTTCCTGGCGCATTGCCCGGCGCAGCTCAGGATCCAGCGCTGCGAAGGGCTCGTCGAGCAGAAGCACCCGGGGCTTGAGTATGGCCAGGCGGGCCAGTGCCAGGCGCTGGCGTTGGCCCCCGGACAGGGTGTGGGGGTGCTGATGAGCGACAGGGCCCAGGCGAAAGCGCTCCAGCCACTGCATCGCTTCTTCCTTGTGTGTGCGCGACAAGAAACCCCATACCCCCCGTTGCAGCCCGAAGCCGACATTGCCCAGCGCCGTCAGATGGGGCAGCAGGGCATAGTCCTGGAACATGAAACCCACACGCCGCTGCTGCGCGCGCAGGTCCACGCCCGCGTCGCTGTCGTACAAGGTGTGGCCCTGAATGACGACGCGGCCGGCATCCGGTCTTACCAGCCCCGCGATGGAACGCAGAATCAGGGTCTTGCCGATGCCCGAAGGCCCGGTGAGCGCAATGCGACGGTGTTCGGCTTGCAGCTGCACGTCCAGCTCAAAGACTCTGCGGGCGGAGCGCAGGTGCTTGCGCACGTCGATATCGCACCAGCGTGGCGGCTGTCCGACGGCATTCTCAACAGCAGCCATGTCATTCTCCATGAGGCCGGGCCGGCCGCGGCGAAAGCCGCCCGGCCAGCAGTAGCAGCGCCACGCAGACCCCTGAAATGATCAGCGCCAACATGTTGGCCAGGTCATCCCGCCCGGCCTGCACGGCTTCATAGATGGCGATCGACAG
>JAEWFK010000061.1 GCA_023388835.1 Pseudomonadota bacterium
GATACGGGGAAGCAGGTGACAGTGAGCTTCAATGCTTCAGTCGTTCCACCCGCGCCGGGCATGATGCCGCAGCTCTTTGTCGCCCTGGAGCCCGATGCCACGCCTGATCAGCGGGCAGCCTTTGCCCGAGCTTGGCAGGACCGCGTACGGCGGATTTTCGACCATATCGAGCATCCGGATCTGCTTCAGTTTGCGTGATGATCTTCGCCCATATCCGCAGTGCATTCGGCCGACGCCGGCAGCTTGTGGCCGCAGGCTCTGCCCCGATCATGGCGCTGAAACGGCTCTGAGTGTGCACAAATCGCGCTGTTTTACACTCGTCACATAATAGTCGTTGACCCGGCCGGATTCCGCGGTTAATCTAGCTCCCGGCAAGTGAATATTTAGGTTAGTTATTTGGATCAGTTAGCACAGCAGCACGTGCCGATTAGTGCCCCTATACGCCTGGTGTCCTGCCTGAGCATTCCGCTCACACATCAACAGGAGTATTAAATGAGCACTCAAAAAGAATTCGGCATCGTCAAGTGGTTCAACAACGAAAAGGGCTTCGGCTTCATCACCCCGGAAGCCGGCGGTAAGGACCTGTTCGCACACTACACGGAAATCGTTGGCGAAGGCCATCGTTCCCTGGAAGAGAACCAACGGGTTTCTTTTGTTTCCGGCATGGGCCAAAAGGGTCCGCAGGCCAAGTCGATTCAGGTCGTTTAAGCCTGATTCGTTAGCCCAGGCCTCGCGGCCGGGCTAACCAAGGCTGCGCCTCGACTCGCACCCCATGGGCTCACACCCGTGGGGTGTTTTTCGTTATAGGCGAGAGATTGCGGCGCCACCTCCCGCGTAGAAGCGACTCGGCAATTTCGGTTACATTCGAATACGTGCTCTTTACCGGTCTGTATGGATGAACGCTTCAACGTGGTTGAGGTCGCGGCTGATTTTGCTGTCGCTGGCCATTGCTGTGGGCATTGGCGCGCTGGTGGCGTGGCAATTGACGGATTCGCGCGCTGCTATCTGGCGCCGCACGGAAGCCGCCAATACCAACCTGCTTTTCACTGTCAGCCATGTGCTCGAGCGCACGCTCGAATCGGCCGACCGTGGTATCCGACATTCAGTCGGGATGCTCGAAAGCGAAGCCAGGAAGCTCGATCTCCCGGCTGACAATGCTGGCAAAGCGGGCGGCGTTCTGGCGGGTCTTCGAGAAGATCTTCTGTTTGCCGCCGTTTCGGGCAATGGATTCGGCATTCAGCTGGTGCTGGACGATCAAGCGCGACTCATGGCCGCATCAAGCCCGCCCCCGAAGGGAATAAACGCCTTTCCCGACCGCGACTATTTCACCGTGCATCGTGCGCACGCCGACGCCGGCTTCTTCATGAGTGCGCCATTCATTTCGGCTTATGACGGGCAGCCCAGCGTAGCCATGAGCCGCCGCTGGAATCGCGCGGATGGCAGCTTTGGCGGTGTGGTGGTGCAGACGCTGAAACTGTCGACCTTCCATGAGCTGTTCACGTCTTTCGAGCTGGGCCGCGATAGCGGCATCAATGTATTTCTCATGGACGGCAGCGTAGTCACGCGCTTTCCGTATACCAACGACCATATCGGCGCCTCGCTTGCAGGCACACGCAATTTTGAACGCTTCGCACGCGAAAGGGAAGGCAGCTTCACTGGCGTGGCGGCCATAGACAATGTCGAGCGCTTTTATGTGTTTCGGAAGCTTCGGCATTACCCGGTGATCGTCAACGTGGCGCAATCGACGCAAGCCATCCTGGAGTCGTGGCGACGCACGGCTATATGGCTCGGCGGGGCCACCTTGCTTCTCATGCTGGCATGCGTGTCCCTGGCGGTTTTCGCTGAACTCAGACTGCATGCGCATCGCCGCACCGCTACCCGTCTGCGTCAGGCCGAGCGAGAAATGCGAGTGGTACTAGACAGCCTGCCCGTGCTGGTGGCCTATTGGGATGATCGACTCATCAACCGGATGTCGAACAACGCCCATATGCGCTGGTTTGGCATGTCGCCGGAGCAGATCCGCGGGCGGCATGTGAGTGAATTGGTGAACGGCGAGATCTATAGCGCTTTGAGGCCACGCATGGATGCGGCGCTTTTGGGCAAGGCCCAGACCTTCGAGTTGAATCTGCCGACCAAGGATGGCATACCGCACACCATGGCCATGACTTACGTGCCCGATCAGGAACAGGAGAAAGTGAAGGGCTTCTTCGTCTTGGCGAGCGATATTTCAGAGCGCAAGACGGCCGAGGCCGCGCTGATCCAGGAGAAGGAACGCTTCAGAATCATTCTCGATTCCATCAAAGACGGTGTCGTCAGGACGGATGCAGAGGGGCATATCCGTTATCTCAATCCGGCGGCCGCAATCATGCTCGGCTGGCAACTGGATGAAGCGCGTGGCCAGCCCATCGAGCAGGTGATGCACGTCGAAGCGCCCAGAAAGGGTGAGAGCTCTCAGTGGCCATTGCGCGAGGCGCTCGCTACGCGCCGGGCTTATAGCGCGAAGGTGGAGCACATTCTGGTCGATAAGGACGGCAACCGCATGCATATTGAACATTCCGGGGCCCCGATTCTCGATGAACAGGGTGAGCTGCGCGGCGCCGTGCTGGTCTTCCACGAGGCAGGAAAGGTGAGGGCGATGGCCAACAGAATGTCCCACCTTGCCCAACACGACGCCTTGACCGGCCTGCCCAATCGCCGTCGACTCAACCAGGTGGGGCATGATGCAGTGACCCTCGCACGAGCCGAAGGCCGTTCCCTGGCGGTGCTCTATCTCGATCTGGACGGTTTCAAGCACGTGAACGACACCCATGGGCACGCGGCCGGCGACGAGTTGCTGGTTGCCGTCACACGCCGCCTCTCGGCGCGTCTGCGTTCCAGCGACGGGCTATATCGCCAGGGCGGTGATGAATTCGTCGTATTGATGAGCCGGCTAGAACATTCTGATGAAGCACAGCAGCTCGCCCATCGACTGATTGAGTGCTGCCGGGCCACCGTGTCTGTGTCCGGCATGGAGCTTTCGGTGACGGTGAGTATCGGAATCAGTCTTTACCCCGACGATGCCACGGATCTGGACGCCCTCATTCAGTGGGCGGACCGCGCCATGTATGCGGCCAAGAAAAGCGGTCGCAACCGCTATGCGCATGCGGGTGCGCTGCTTTCGCCTTCCGGTGTCTAGAAGCCGCACAGCGCCATGAGGTTTTCCCACTGTAACGCCATGTCGGGGGAAAGATACCCCAAGAATGCGACGCCCAGCACCGCCGCCAACGCTATGAGACCTACCATCCGCAGGACGCGGTGGCTGCGCGAAGCGGCGGAGGTGGTGCGAGTGAATTGGGGCATAAACCGGCTCTCTTGATGTCCTGGCAAGGCCTTCAGGCCGATACCGGCTGCGCCAGGGACTGTTCCTTCACGGGCAGACAAAGCACTGCTGCCACCACAGCCAGCACGATGCCGGCCCACCACACCAGTGTATAGCTTCCCGTCGTCTGATAGACATAGCCCCCCATTGTCACGCCAATGAAGCTGCCGATCTGGTGTCCCAGGAAGGCAATGCCTGACAGGGTGGCGGCGTACCGAAGGCCGTAGATCTGGCCGATCAGCCCTTGGGTGAGGGGAACTGTACCCAGCCAGAAGAGGCCCATCCAGGCCGCAAACCCATAGGCGACCCAAGGAGAGGGCGGCAGTGCGAGGAAGAAGAGAATGCCGAAGGCGCGCAGGAAGTAAGTCAGGGCCAGCAGCACTTTCTTGCTATAGCGCTCACCGAGTTTCCCCGCGTAATAGCATCCGGCAACATTGAACAAACCAATGAGCGCGATGGCGGTGGCCCCGTGAGTCGCCGTCAGGCCAACGTCCATCAGGAAGGCCGGCAGGTGCAGCGTGATGAATGCGGTGTGGAAGCCGCACACTGCATAGCTCCAAAACAGGAAATGGAAGGATTTATGAGCAAGCGCCTGGCGCACGGCGCTGCTCAATGATTGATGGCTGCGCGTTTGTTCGGGACGGCCTGTCAGAAACGCGGCCAGGGGAATACCGACGGCGACCAGCAGGGAAAGCGCCCATAGGGCGCCTGTCCAGTCCAATTCGGCAATCAGCATCTGCCCCGCAGGGACCACGGCGAACTGTCCCAACGAGCCCCCCGCTGCCGCGATGCCCATGGCCGTACTGCGGTAGGCGGCGGGAACAGCGCGCGCGACGACGGGAAGAATGACGGGAAACGTGGTGCCGGCTTGGCCCAATCCGACCAGCACACCCGCTGTCATGTACAGGGAAAGTTCGTCGGTGGAGTAGCGCATGCCTATCATGCCGAGCATATAGAGCAGGGCCCCCAGAGCGATCGTGCGTCCGGAACCGTAGCGGTCCGCCATCATGCCCATGAGGATGGTGCCGACGCCCCAGACCAGATTCTGGATGGCGAAAGCGAGTGAAAACACATCGCGCCCCCAGCCCTTGTCCATGCCCATGATCGGCATGAACAGCCCGAAGGTCGCCCGTACGCCAAGCGCCAGCAGAACGACGAGCGCACCGATATACAAGGTGCGGAAATAGGGGGTCGGACTGGTAGTGTTCATGTGGGGTGGGGTGGGCGCGGCAGTGCGGCGGCGTCGCGGTCAGAGACGGAAAGTCGACAATATTAACCGTTCCCATCCGATCAGAAGCAAGAGGGGACACACCGGGGGGCGACTGCGGCCCGACGCATGCTGGTCTGTCGGTATTGCGGCGATAGCGGCGGTGGACTCTGGAACTTGTGGCAGGGCAAGCAGTTCGTCCATCGTTCTTCAGGAGAACCCAATGCAGGACAAGATAGAAAGCCAGAAGCAGCGCATGCTGGCCGGCGCGCCTTATCGTGTGGACGAAGACCTGTTGACTGAACTGCAGCAGGCTCAAGTACTGGCCGAGCGTTACGCGGCACAATTTTCTTCGGAGCCGGCAGCCGCGCAGGGTACCCTGCGCGATCTTCTCGGCTTTGTGGGGGAAGAGGTGGTGATTCGACCGCCCCTTCATGTCGATTACGGACGTTATATCCGTATCGGAGCCCGCAGCTTTGTGAACTTCGGATTAGTTGCGTTGGATGTCGCGCCGATCACGATTGGCGAAGACGTGCGCATCGGGCCGAATGTTCAGCTCCTGCCGCCGACGCATCCGCTGGAACCGTCCACGCGCAAGGCGGGATGGGAAGGCGGGCTGCCCATTGTCATTGAAGACAATGTATGGATAGGCGGGGGCGCTATCATTCTCGCGGGCGTGACAATCGGTAAGGACAGCGTGGTGGGCGCCGGCGCAGTGGTGACCCGCGACGTGCCGCCCGGTGTGGTGGTGGCCGGCAACCCGGCTCGTGTGTTGCGTAGGCTCGATGAGCCCCCGCCCATGGCGGGCGCCAAATAGGAAGGCCCCGCCACTTGGGACGGGGCCTTACTGCCGTTGCGGCAGTGGACACTACGAAGTAGTGCGACTGGAGCTGCTTGAAGCGGCTCACCATCTCTTGATGGCGAGTCCAGTTTAGCGCGGGGTGGCGGGTATGAAATCAGGGTTTACCCGCAATTTTTAAAGGCGAATGGTCGGATAAAAGCCGGAGTCGGCTGGCCCTGAGGCACGGTATATTTCGGCACTGGGTGAACGCGTGCCAGGAGAAATGCGACATGAGTGCAAGAGTGATGGAAGACTGCCGTATCGTCTTGGGAGACTGGACGGCCTGCGGCCGAGATGCCGCCGCCGTACGGTACGAGGTTTTCGTACAGGAGCAGCATGTTTCCATAGAAGAGGAAATGGACGAACGCGACGCAGTGTGCGTGCATGCCGTTGCTTACAACCCCGACGGGGTCGCCATGGGCACCGGCCGCCTACTGCCTGACGGCCACATTGGCCGAATGGCGGTGCGCCAAGCCCACCGCGGTCGGGGCGTGGGCGCGCTCCTGTTGAACAGCCTGATCGACGAAGCGCGCCGCCGCGGTCATTTGCAGGTGGCGCTGGCAGCCCAAATACACGCCCAGCCCTTCTACGCAGCCCATGGCTTCCTGCCCGAAGGGCCGATCTTCCAAGATGCCGGCATCGATCATGTAAACATGCGGCGTGTTTTGACTGCCTAGTGGCCGCGCCTGACGGACGGCTTGTCCACACAAACCCGCTCGAACAGGGCGGATTTACCACACATGCGCGTTGCGCGCGGCGGCTCGATTTGCCCTGCATGGGGAATCTCGTGTTTAATCGTTAACGCGAATGATTCGCACTAACGTTATAAACAGAGCCCGAGATGCCATTCCCTCAAACCTTTTCCCGTACTCCGTCCTTCGTCCTTCGCCCAACGCTCGCCGCGATCCTGACCGCCCTGGCCGCATCCGCGGCGGCGCAGGAGGTCAAAACGCTCGATACGGTGGTAGTCACCGCTAGCGGCTTTGAGCAGAACATTGTCGATGCACCCGCTTCAATCTCTGTCGTTCCCCGCGAGAAGCTGGAGCAAGGCTCTTACAAAGACCTGCACGATGCGCTGCGCGATGTGCCCGGCGTCATTCTGACTCCTTCGGACAACAATTCACGCGATATCAGCCTGCGCGGAATGGGCGCTCAGTACACCCTGATCCTGGTGGACGGCAAGCGTATGAGCACCCGTGAAACGCAGACGAACGGGAGCACCGGGACCGACCAGAGCTGGATTCCCCCGCTTGAGGCGATCGAGCGCATTGAAATCGTGCGCGGCCCGATGTCTTCGCTTTACGGGTCTGATGCCATGGGCGGTGTGGTGAACATCATCACGCGCAAAGTCGCGAAGGAATGGATGGGCGCTGTGCGCCTGGAAACCACGCTCCAGCAGCACGACCGGTCCGGCAATCAGCATCAGGGCAATTTTTACGTGAGCGGTCCGCTGAAGGACGACATGCTGGGCGTGACGCTATACGGGGTGTATTCGCATCGCGACGAAGATCGCGTATTGCAGGGCTACAACAAGTACGAGAACCGGGCGTTGACTGCGCGCTTTGCACTGACCCCCAACGCGAATCATGACATCCTCCTGGAAGCCGGTACGGCGCGGCAGGATTACGGTTCACGCGTGTACTGGACTCGTGAAGAGGGCGAGGAAGACTCCTTCCGAAAGTTCGAGCGCCAACACTTCGCACTGACTCATAATGGCCGTTGGGGCAATGGTCTGCTGTCCGAAACCTACGCGCAGCGCGAAGAGACCAAGAACCTGTCCCGTGACATGACGATCACGAACACTACCTTCCGAACCGCCTGGAACAAGGAACTGGGCAGCCATTTCGCGACGGCCGGCTTCTATTACGAGCTCAACGAGCTCAATGATACGAGCACCAACACGATCTCCGATCGCTCCGATGTCGACCGCTGGCAGTACGCCTTCTTCCTGGAGGACGAATGGCAGATCACCGATACCTTTGCCCTGACAGCCGGTCTGCGCATGGACAAGGAGAAGACCGCCGGCGTGCATTGGTCGCCGCGCGTCTATGGGGTCTGGCAACTCGCAGACAACTGGACGGTGAAGGGCGGCGTTTCCACGGGCTTCAAGGCGCCTTCCATGCGCCAGACGATTCCGGACTGGGGGGCGGTCAGCCGTGGCGGCAACATGTACGGCAACCCGGACCTTCAACCGGAAAAGTCACTGACCAAGGAAATCGGCCTGTACTATCAGGCTGACAGCGGCCTGGAGGCCGGCTTCACTGTCTTTCACAACAAGTTCGAGGACAAGATCACCCGCGTGCCTTGCCCCGAATGCGGGCCTCCCAACAGCTTCGGCCGCAGCCCGACGACTTATGTGAACGTGGACAATGCGGTGACACAGGGCGTGGAAGCGAGCCTGAGCACGCCGTTGACCGAGACCTTGACCACCACGGCCAGTTATACGTTCACGGATTCGGAGCAGAAATCTGGTCAGTACGCCGGTGCGCCGCTCACTCAGCTGCCCAAGCACATGTTCAATCTGAGCCTGAACTGGCAGCCCACCGAGCAGCTCAACGGCTGGACTCGCCTGAGCTTCCGCGGCAAGGAGAGCGACCCGACTCAGGGAGCGTCCGCTTCCACCAGCATTGCGCCGTCGGTCACGCTGGTGGATTTCGGTGGCTCGTACAAGTTCAACAAAACCGTCACCATGCACGCCGGTGTCTACAACGTATTTGACAAATATGTCGCTTACGACGATTACGGCTATGTGGAAGACGGCCGGCGTTTCTGGCTGGGCATGGACATCAAGTTCTGATTCAAGCCATCCGTGCCAGTGTCTTTCTGAAGCGCCTCAAGGACACGGCAAATAGGGCGGCGCCGATCAGGAACAGGGCCAGGAACGAAGGCCAGACTGTTTCCAGACCGGCGCCCCGGGAAAGTATGGCCTGACTCAGACTCACAAAGTGAGTGGTCGGGGCGGCCAGCATGATCGCCTGCACCATGTCCGGCATGCTTTCGCGGGGAGTGGACCCGCCCGAGAGCATCTGCAGAGGCAAGAGCGTGAGCACCAGCAGAAGCCCGAACTGCGGCATGCTGCGGGCCACCGTGGCCAGGAATATGCCCATGGAGGTCGTCGCGAACAGCGAGAGCGCCACTCCGACGAAGAACAGGAGCATCGACCCTTCCACGGGCACGCCGATCGCGCCTCTTATCACCACTGCCATCGAGACGGCAGTGGCCAGCAGCACCACCACGCCCATGGACCAGACCTTGGCGATCATGATTTCGGTCGGCGTTACGGGCATGACGAGAAGATGTTCAATCGTGCCGTGTTCCCGCTCCCGTATGAGGGCGGCACCGGTCAGGATGATGGACAGCATGGTGATCGAGTTGACCATCTCCATTACGCTGCCGAACCACGCCGACTCTAAGGTGGGGTTGAAGCGCATGCGCAAGGCCAGCTCCACCGGGAGCGCCTCGTTGCGTCGATGGCGCGTCAGGAACTCGTTGATTTCCGATGTGACGATCTCTCCTACATAGCCGCTGCCGGAGAAGGCTTGCGACATGCGAGTGGCGTCCACGTTCAGTTGGAGTTCGGCGTGTTTGCCGGCCAGTACATCGCGCTGGAAGCCAGAGGGGATGATCAAGGCGAAGGTGAACTTCCCCGAATCCATGCCCGGATCGATCTCTGAATGGCTGATCATGATCGGCGGATGAAAGTGCGGAGGATAGAAGGCGGACGAGATGCGGCTCGAAAGAGGTGAGCGGTCTTCATCGACGACGGCGATCACGGAATTGTGCAGAGTCTCCGGCATGGCGGTGGCGGCGGTATAGAGCGCTACGGTGAACAGATAGACGATCAGCACCAGCATGACGGGTTCGCGCCACAAGCTCCACAGCTCCTTGATTCCCAGACGCCATATATTCAGAAGCGCATGCCGCATGTCAGATCTCCTGCTTCTTGAGGGTCAGCACGGCAAGCCCCAGGACAACGGGAATGAAAAGAAGCATCGGCCAGAAGTAGGGGGCGAGTTCCGCCATGCCCAGCGCCTTGTTGAAAACGCCGCGGCTGATGACGAACATGTGGCTGGAAGGGTAGATTTCGCCGATGATGCGGCCCACGCCTTCCAACGCCGATACGGGATTCATCAAGCCCGAGAATTGCACGGCCGGCAGCAACGTGCCCATCATCGTCAGGAAGAGCGCTGCAATCTGGCTACGCGTCGCTGCCGAGAACAACAACCCCATTCCTGTCGAGCATACGACGTAGACCAGGGTGGCAAGAGTCAGCACGGCAAAGCTGCCCGTCATGGGAACGCCGAAAAGGGTGACGGCCAGCAGGCACATGGCCAAGTAGTTGATCATGGCCACGCCGATATAGGGCAATTGCTTGCCAATAAGGAATTCGGCGCGGGTCACCGGAGTGACGTAGAGGTTGGTGATGGAACCCAGCTCTTTCTCACGCACCACCGATAGCGCCGAGAGCATGGCCGGCAACATCATCAACAGAAGGGGAATTACCGCCGGCACCATGGCGGGAAGGCTGCGGACGTCCGGGTTGTAGCGGAAGCGGGTTTCCAGGTTGAAGCTTGCCCTGTCGGCCAAAGCCGGAAAGGTCTGCATCAGCCAGTGCTGGTGGATGCCCTGGACATAGCCGCGTAGCGTTTCAGCACGCGACGGCATGGCACCGTCCACCCAGGCGCCCACCTGGACGGGCGTGCCTCGCTTGATGTCGCGCGTAAAACCGGGCGGGATCTCGATGGCCAAGGACAGTTCGCCGCTGCGCATGCGTCGGTCGAGGTCTTCATAGTCGCGGATGGGCGGCCTTTCGGTGAAGTAGCGAGAGCCCGACAAGTTGAGCGTGTAATTGTGGCTCAGGGTCGTCTGGTCGCGGTCCAGTACGGCATAGCTCAGGTCTTCGACATCGAGGTTGATGCCAAAGCCGATCACCAGCATGAGTATCAGCGAGCCGGCGAGCGCCAGTGTGGCGCGTATGGGGTCGCGCCGCAGCTCCAGCGACTCGCGCCAGCAATAGCTGAGCAGGCGCTTCAGACTGAAGCGGCGATCATGTGGCACGTCGTCGGCGTAAGCGGCGGGTGGGTCGAGGGTGTAGCGCCTTGGGGTTGCGGCCGTTTCCGTTTCGACCATCGCCGCCGCAGCGTCGGTGGCATCGGGCGGACGTGCCGTTTCTCCATGGCCTTCTGCTTCAAGCAGATAGCCGATGAAGGCCTCCTCCAGGTTGCGGGCGCCGCGCTTTTCGACGAGGGCGGCGGGTCGATCGCTATCGAGCACCTTGCCGGCATGCATCATCGACATGCGATCGCAGCGTTCGGCCTCATTCATGAAGTGGGTGGATATGAAGATGGTGACGCGCTCGCGGCGCGACAGCTCCACCAGATGGCGCCAGAAAGCGTCGCGGGCGACTGGATCCACACCCGAAGTGGGTTCGTCGAGAATCAGGATTTCGGGTCGGTGCACCATGGCAACCGCCAGGGAAAGCCGTTGGCGAATGCCCAAGGACAACTTGGCCGGCAAGCTGTCCCGAACCCCGCTCAAATCAAAGCGCTCCAGCATTTCTTCGATGCGTTGAGCGCGTTCAGCCGGCGGCACATGAAACAAACGTGCATGCAGCGCCAGGTTCTGCAACACAGTGAGTTCACTGTACAAGGAAAAGGACTGCGACATATAACCGACGCGCGCGCGGGTATCCATGTCCTTGGGGTCGACTTCTTTACCGAACAGCCAGGCTCGGCCTTCCGTCGCCGGAAGCAGGCCGGTAAGCATCTTCATGGTCGTGGATTTGCCGCAGCCGTTCGAGCCCAGGAAGCCGAAAATCTCGCCGCGCCGGATGCGAAAGCTGACATGGTCGACCGCGACGAAGTCTCCGAAGCGCATGGTCAGCCCATCCGCCTCGATGGCGATGTCGTCCTCGCCTTCTTCATCCAGAGGCGGAATGCTGATCGGCTTGTGGCCTTTCTTGTGTTCTTCCGGCAGCAAGTTGACGAAGGCGGCTTCCAGGGTATCGGCGTCCGTGCGCGCCAGCAGCTCCGCCGGAGTCCCGGCGGCCAGTACGCGCCCCGCATCCATCGCTACCAGCATGTCGAAACGTTGAGCTTCATCCATATACGCGGTGGCCACCAACACGCTCATGCCCTGGCGATCCTTGCGTATGCGGCCGATAAGTTCCCAGAACTGCGCGCGCGCAAGCGGGTCGACCCCGGTCGTCGGCTCATCCAGGATCAGAAGATCCGGATCGTGGATGAGTGCACAGCACAAGCCCAGCTTCTGCTTCATGCCGCCGGACAGCTTGCCTGCGGCGCGTTCCAGAAAGGGATGCAGGCCCGTGCTGAGTGTCAGGTCGTCGATGCGGCGGCGCCGTTCTGCGGCATCGTGCCCGAATAGGCGGCCGAAGAACTGAAGGTTTTCCTCCACGGAGAGGGTGGGGTAGAGATTCTTTCCCAGACCCTGAGGCATGTAGGCAATGCGCAGGCAATTGCGCTCGCGCTCGTGCTGGTCGGCCATGTCGCCGCCCAGCACGTGTACGGCGCCTTCTTGAATACGGCGTGCGCCCGACACGAGGGCGAGCAGACTGGACTTGCCCACACCGTCCGGGCCGATCAGGCCGGTAATCCCTCCTGCGGGTATGTCCAGAGATACGTCGTCAAGCGCGACCGTCTTGCTGTAGCGCAGCCCGACATTGCGCAGGCTGACGACGCAAGCGCTCACGTCCTGCTCCAGCATGGATTCAGTTCCCCGTGCTCGCGACATTGGCCCCGATATTCGGAACCAGGCTCTCCGGCCAGCTTGCAGCGGCGTCCACCTTCACCCAGGTGATGCCCGGAAGGCCGGTCTTGACGTATTCCAGATATTGTTCGAGCAGTGCCGGTGGAATGCGGGCGCGCACGCGGAACATCAGCTTCTCGCGTTCCGATCGGGTTTCGACCGTTTTCGGCGTGAACTGCGCCGTGCTGGCCACGAAACTGATTTCGGCGGGAATTACGTACTGAGGCGCCGTATCCAGAATGATGCGTGCTTCGCTGCCCAGCGCCAGCCGACCGACCATGGTTTCAGGCAGGAAAAAGGTCATGTAAACGTCGGAAAGATCGACCAGATTCAGCACCTTGCCTCCCGGCGCGAGCACTTCCCCTGCCTGGGCCACGAGGAATTGCACTCGCCCGTCGCGCGGCGCGCGCAGAACGGAGTCAGCAATGTCCGCTTCGACGCGGGTGACGGTCGCGGCGGCGGCGCGGGCGCGGGATTCAGCGCCCACGTATTGGGCTTCCGCAGCTTCGACGGCTGCCTCGGCGGCAATGACTTGGGCGCGAGCCGCGGTCAGGGCCGCTTCGCCGCTGAGTGCCGCGCTGCGGTCGTCGTCAAGCGTTTGACGCGAGGTCGCCCCTTGGCCGGCCAGAGACTCGGAACGCCTCATGCGCTGGCGTGCGGCATCATGCTCGGCCTGCCTTTGCATGACCAAAGCCCGCGCGGCCGCTACATCGCTCTGGCGTAAAGCGATCTGAGCTTTGGCCGCGGCAATGGCGTGTACCGTTTCCTGATGCGAGGCCTGAGCTTCCGCCAGTTGTGCTTCGAGGGTGGTGGATTGCATCCGGGCGAGCGCCTGGCCCGCCTTCACGAAGTCGCCTTCCTTCACCTGGATTTCTTCGATGCGGCCCGCGAGCTTGGCAGCGACGTCGACTTCAGTGGCTTCGATGCGGCCGTTCCCGCTCGCGAAACCCGGCCCGGGGCCGTCTTCATGGACTCTTCCGTAGCCAAGCCAGGCGATCAGCGCGAGCACGGCAATGGCGACGACGAACAGCGCACTTCGTTTTGCGTAACGGTTCTTTGCCATGAGGAAACCCGAGGAAGGAACAGCGCTGAGTATACCTGCGGGTAATTACGGA